>DATBSX010000124.1:0-15100 GCA_036559565.1 Steroidobacteraceae bacterium
CGACCTTCGAGTCGCGCTCGATCAAGGCGCGGGACTTCGGTCCCGGCAGCGCCATCTTGATGTGCGGGTTCTTGGATGCGCCGGCGGCGCGGGGAATGGCGTTCATAGCGGCAGCCTCACAGGTTCGCGGTGCGCGGCGGCTGTCCGGGACTCGAGGGCGCGCAGCGCCGCGAGTTCCGGCGCCGTGGGCGCCGCATGGGTTTCAAGCGTCGGCAGCACGGTAAGCGGCCATCCGATGGCAGCGCGTGCGTCCTCCGCGGGGACTCCGGGGTAAACCGTGGAGAGTGCGAACTCCCCGGTTTCATGATGGGGCTTCAGGATGCCGACGTCGGTGACGATGACCGACGGGCCGCGGCCGCGGGCGCCGCTCGCCGCGCGGCCGGCAAAGTGGCCGCCGCTGGTCTGGAAATCGAGTTGCTTCACGAAGCTGCGCGGCGTCGCCTTCATGACGATGAAGACCTCGCGCGCGTGCGCCGCGATCTCGGTCGCGCCGCCCGCGCCCGGCAGCCGGGTCTTCGGCTTTCCATAGGGGCCGATGACCGTGCTGTTGAGGTTCCCGAACCTGTCGATCTGCGCGGCGCCGAGGAAGCCGACGTCGATGCGGCCTGCCTGCAGGTAGTCGCTGAAGACATCCGGCAGCGGTATGACGCAGGTCGCGGTTTCGGCGAGCTCGCCGTCGCCGATCGAAAGCGGCAGGACCGTCGGCCGCGTGCCGATCGTGCCCGACTCGTAGATCAGCACGAGCTCGGGCGCATGCGTGAGGCGCGCCAAGTTGCAGGCCGCGCTCGGGAGGCCGATGCCGACGAAGCAGACCTGTCCGCCCGAGAGCAGCCGCGCGGCTGCCACCGTCATCATCTCGTCGCGCGTCCAGTCACTCATGCGACACCGCATTCGTTCCGGCGGTCGCGGCGTGTCGAGGCATCCGCGCGCGCTTGGCCGGCCGGGAACCCTCGCTCGCTCAGGGCGACGACCGCATTCGCTCGCTCGGGGACCCGTCCGGCCTGCGCGCGCGGCAAGCGCCGCGGCACATCGCGCGCGTGCGAGCCGTTGCGGGACCCCGGAGCGAGCGAATGTCCGTTCTTCTGAGCGAGCGAAGGTGGTCCCGCCGGCGAAGCACGCGCGCCATCAAGGTTGCGTTGGCTCATGCCGCTTCCCGAAGGCTGGCGAGGAACGTCTTGTGATCAACGGTTCCCCGCACGTGCCGGTCGATCCACGCCGTGAACGAAGCGCGATCGCGCGCGATCGCGTCCCACTTGAGGTAGAAGTCGTTGTCGCGCGCGTAATGGCCTTGCGCGTAGGACGGCCAGGCGCCGCCCGGGCAGTGCGAGATCGCGGTGACGGTGAAATGCGGCAGCACGATGTTGTTCATCGCGGGCGGCAGCTCGTCCACGATCTTCTCGACCGTGACGAGGAGTTTCGTCGCGGCGAGCCCGGCCTCGCGCGCCGCGCCGACGATGCCGTCGATCGCGACGTTGCCGCGCTTGTCGGCGCGCTGCGCGTGCAGGATCGTGACGTCGGGATTCACGGCGGGCACGGTCGCGAGGGCCTCGCCGGTATACGGGCATTTCACGGAGCGGATGCGCGGGTTCTGCTTCGCGAGATCCGTCCCGATGTAGCCGCGCAGCATCCCGAACGGCAGGCGCGCCGCGCCCGCGCGGTAGGCGACCGCCATCGCCGCGTGGCTGTGCTCGTCGATCTCGAGCGGCCCCGGCCAGTCATTCTCGACCGCGTCGCGCAGCCGGTGCAGCGAACCGACACCCGGATTGCCGCCCCAGGAAAAAGTGAGCTTGCGCGCGGAGCCGGCGCCGATCAGCTGGTCGTAGATCAGGTCCGGCGTCATGCGGACCAGGTGCAGGTTCCTGCGCCCCTGCCGGATCAGCTCATGGCCGGCGGCAAACGGGATGAGGTGCGTGAAGCCCTCGAGCGCGAGGCAGGCGCCGTCGCCGACGTGCTTCGCGATCGCGTCCGAGAGCGGCAGGAACTCGCTCATTCACTCCACCACGGTCCGCGACTGCTCGCGCATGTAGAGCGGCAGGTAATACGCGGAGGCGATCGCCTTGCCGGAAGAGCCGGAGCCTTTCCATCCGCCGAAGGGCTGGTAGCCGGGCCAGGCACCGGTCGTCGCGCCCGCGCCGCGGTTCGCGTAAGTGACGCCCGCCTGGATTCCGTCCTGGAACCACGGGATCTCGTCGGGCGCGCCGTAGAAGCCGGCCGTGAGTCCCATGTCCGTGTCGTTCGCAAGGCGCATCGCGGCATCGCGGTCGCGATAGCGCTGCACCATCAGGATCGGCAGGAACATTTCCTGCTTCCAGAGCGGGTCGGACGGATCCGCTTCCGCGAGCACGGGTTCCACGTAGTACCCGCGCCCGAACACGCCTTCCGACGGTTGCTTGCCGCCGCGCCGCAATTTCGCGCCGCGACTCCGGAGGTCCGCGACGTAGCGCGCATAGGATTCGTGCGCGCGCTTGTTAACGACCGGCCCGAGCCCCGTCGCGCGCTCGGTCGGGTCTCCGATCTTGATCTTGTCGATTTCCTTTTCGACCTTCTCGAGCAGCGAGTCCGCGACCTTCTCGTGCACGTAGAGGCGCGAGAGAGCGGAACACTTCTGCCCGCCCATCCCGTAGGCCGAGCGCGCGATGCCGGCGGCCGCACGGTCGAGGTCGGCGTTCTCGGTGACGATGGTCGGGTTCTTGCCGCCCATTTCCGCGATGTACGGGCGCGGGTACGCGCCCGACGCGATTTCGCTCATGATGGCGCGGCCCACCGCGACGGATCCCGTGAACGTCACGCCGGCGATGCGCGAATCGCGCACGAGCTGTTCGCCGATCTCGGCGCCAGGGCCGTTCACGTAGTTGAACGCGCCCGCGGGCAATCCCGCGTCGCGGATGCAATCGGCGAGGAGCCGGCCCGCCCAGGGCGTGTCGGAGGCGCACTTGAGCACGACGGTGTTTCCCGTGACGAGCGCGGCGGCCGTCGGCCCGGCGGCGAGCGCGATCGGGAAATTGAAAGGTGCGATCACGGCCCAGACACCGTAAGGACGCATCACGCTCTTGTTGCGCGAAACGAAGACGGTTGACGGATCGTTCGGCAGGTCGAACTCGTAGCCCTTGTGGGACTCGAAGTCATCCGCGTAAACGTCGAAGAAGTCCACGCACTCCTGGGCCTCGCCGAGCGCTTCGAGCCGGTTCTTGCCGACTTCGAGCGTGAGCGCGGCCGCGATGTCGTACACGCGCTCCTCGAGGAGGCGTGCGACCTTGCGCATGAGCGCAACGCGTCTTGCCATGCCGGCGTCGCGCCAGCCCGGGGCGGCGCGCTCCGCGGCCGCGATCGCGGCGTCCACTTCCTTCGCGTTGGCATGCGGGAAACGGCCGGTCTTGATCGCGCTGTCGATCGGGCTCGCCCGCTCCTCCGTGACGGCGGCGGGAACATCCTTGCCGTCGACGAACATCGCGTGCGTCTGCCCGAGCTTTCCACGCATCTTCACGAGCGCCTTCTCAAAGCGCTCGTGCAGCTCCTCCGGCGGGTTGAACATCGTCGCGTAGGTCAGGCGAAAGCTCATGAGGCGCGCTCCAGGGACGCTGGGAAGTGGCGGGTCAGCAGCCGGTCGACGGCGCCGAGCGCTTGGGCAAGCTCGGCCTCCGTGATGACGAGCGGCGGCGCGAGGATCAGGAGGTTACCGCGCGAGCCGAAGGAGATGCCTTCCTCGCGCGCGGCGGCGAGCATCGCCTTCATGGCCTCGCTCTGCCCGGGCCAGGGCGCGATCGGCGCCTTCGTCGCGCGGTCGGAGACGAGCTCGACGACGGTGAAGAGGCCCTTGCCGCCGCGCACATCGCCGATGACGGGATGGCGCGCGGCGAGCTTTTGCAACTCGGCGAACATCTGCGCGCCGAGCCGCTTCGAGCGCTCGATCAGTTTCTCGTCACGGTACGCATCGATGGCCGCGACGCCGGCGGCGCAGGAGAGCGGGTGGCCGCAGTAGGTGAGGCCGCCGTAGAACATCTCGCGCTCGAGCTTTGCGTACACGGCCGCGCTCATGACGACGGCGCCGAGCGGGATGGACGCGGCAGTGAGGCCCTTGGCGAGCGTCATCAGGTCGGGGCGGTTCGCCTCACCGTAGCGCTGCCAGGCGAACCACTCGCCGCAGCGGCCGAACCCGCTCATCACCTCGTCGGCAATCAGGTACACATCGCGCTCTTGCGTGACGCGACGCAGTTCGGGCCAGAAGTTGTCGGGCGGCACGATGCCGTTGCTGCCGGCATCGACTTCCATCATCACCGCGGCGACGCGGGCCGCGCCTTCCTTGTCGATCGCATCCGCGACCGCACCGGCCGCGCGGCGGCCGCAATCCTCCGGCGTCTTCGTGCCCCAGGGGCAGCGGTAGGCGTAGGGCGGCAGCACGTGGCGCACGCCCCAGGCTTCGGAATCCACCTGGTGCGCCGTGCGGGCGTCGCCCGAGAGCGCCATGTCCATGTAGCTCGCGCCGTGGTACGAGCGGTCGCGCGTGACGACCAGGCCGCGGCCTTTCTTCGACGCATGGCGCGCGATGCGCACCGCGTTCTCGTTGGCGTCGCCGCCGCCCAGCGTGAAGAACACGCGCCCGCCCTCGAATCCGGAAACCTCGAGGAGGCGCTCGGCGAGCGCGCGACGCGGCTCGGCGCCCCAGGCGGCGGTCACGAAGGCGAGCTTGTCGGCCTGGGCCTTGATCGCGGCGACGAGCTTCGGGTGCTGGTGGCCGAGGTTGCTGCACTCGACCAGGCTCGACATGTCGAGCATCTCGCGGCCGCCCTCGAGCAGGAGCTTCGCGCCGCGCCCGCCCACGACCGTCGGGGCGTTCCAATCCCCCGGCACGCACCAGCTGTGCAGCACGAAATCACGCTCGTTGGGCATCTGCCTATTGTCTCACGGTTGCATTCGCCGGGGGACGGGCCACAGGATGGTGCCCATGAAATCCGGGCTCCTGGCTGCGGTTTTATGGCTCCTGTGCGGATGCGCGGGGACGCGCGCCGCGACCGGCCCCGGTGAAACCGAAATTCCCGGAAGCACGGGCGAGGCGGTCGCCGTCGTGGACGCGTTCCAGGCCGCACTCCGGGCCGGCGACATCGACCGCGCCGCCGGCTACCTCGACCCCGGCGTCGTGATCCTGGAAAGCGGCGGCGCCGAGCATTCGCGCGACGAATACCTCGCCGTCCACGCCCCGGCCGACGTGCAGTTCCTGAAGACAGTCAAAGTCACGCCCGGCCGGCGCACGGCGCGCATCGAAGGGGACTTCGCGTGGGTCGCCAGCCTCGCCGAGTACGAGTTCGACAAGGAGGGTCAGGTCGCTTTCATCGACTCCGCGGAGACGATGGTGCTTCGGCGCGATGCCAGCGGCTGGAAGATCGTGCACATTCACTGGTCATCGCACGAGTAGATCGCCCATGCGCCAGCCTGCCATGACGATTCTGGTCCTCGCGGCGCTCGGACTCGTCGGTTGCGGCACGCGCCCGCCGGAGGGCTCAATCGTGATCCGCGCCGCGCGCCTCTACACCGCCCCGGATGCGCCCGCGGCGGATGACGCCGCGATCCTGATCGTGAACGGCAAGATCGCGGCGGCGGGCCCGGCGAAGGACATCGAAGCGCGCGGCGCGGCTTCGCTCGGCGCCTGCGACGGCGGCGTCGTGGTCGCGGGCTTCCAGAACAGCCACGTGCACTTCATCGAACCCAAATTCGCGGGCGCGAAGGAGCGGCCCGCGGCCGAGCTGACCGCGGCGATGACGGCAATGCTGAACCGGTACGGCTTCACGACCGTCGTCGATGCGGCTTCCATCCTTGCGAATACGGTCGCGCTGCGGGCGCGCGTGGAATCCGGCGAGGTCGCCGGGCCGCGCATCCTGACTGCCGGCGGCGCCCTGTTTCCGAAGGACGGCATCCCGATTTACCTGCGCGACATGCCGCCGGAATTTCTCGCCAGCCTGTCGCAGCCCGGCACGGTCGAGGAGGCGCTCGAGGAGGTGAAGGCGAATCTCGACGGCGGCGCGGATGCGACCAAGCTTTTCCTAATGACGCCGCAGGGTAATGGCCGCTACTCGTTCATGCAGCCCGACATTGCACTTGCCGCCACCGACGAGACGCATCGGCGCAACCGCCTGGTGCTCGCGCACCCGACCGACATCGAAGGCGTCAACCTCGCGATCGAGGCCGGCGTGGACGTGCTCGTGCATACGACGATCGGCGAGGGCAAGACCACCTGGGATGCGCCGCTCATCGCGCAGATGCTCTCGAAGAACATGGCCGTCGTGCCGACACTGCAGCTCTTCCCGTACGAGTTGAAACGGGCTGGGCTCGAGCAGCGGATCGTGGACTTCGCGACGGGCGACGCGGTCGAGCAGCTGCGCGCGTATTCGGCTGCGGGCGGGGCCGTGCTCTTCGGCACCGACGTCGGCTACATGAGCGAGTACGACCCGACGGAGGAATACCGGCTCATGGGGCGCGCACTCTCGCCGATGCAGATCCTCTCCTCGCTGACGACGGCGCCGGCGCTGCGCTGGAAGGAAGAAACGCGGCGCGGGAGCGTCGAGCCGGGAAAAGACGCGGACCTGGTCGTGCTGGAGGCCGATCCCGCCCGGGATGTCGCGAACTTCGCGAAGGTGCGCTGCACCATCCGCGGAGGCAAGCTGATTTACGGGAAACCCGCGGGCTAGGCGACTGCGGTATCGTTGGCGCATGAACACACGAAACCGCGGCGCATTGCCCGCCGCCTTCCTGCTCGCTTTTCTCGCGGCCGTTCCGGCGATTGCAGCCGCCGAGGACGCCGAAACCGCCCGCCTGATCCAGGAGCTTGGCCTGCACGAATCGGCGCTTGCGGCGCGTGATCATCCGGGCTGGGCCCCGCCCCGCAAGGTCGTCGTCATGGGTGCGGACGCCGCGCGCGTCGCGTTCCTGCAGCCCGCGGCGCCGGGCGTCACGCTCGTGGCCGCGCCCGAGCGCGCGGATGCGGTGCGCGCTGCCGCGGATGCGGACGCCGTGATCGGCGCCTGCGCGGCCGACGTCATCCAGGCCGGGCCGAAGATCCGCTGGATGCAGCACCTCTACGCCGGCGTCGAGCGCTGCCTCGCCATCCCGGGTTTCGTGGACCGCGGCATCGTGCTCACCAACATGCAGAAGGTCGCCGGTCCGGTCATGTCCGAGCACGTGCTCGCGTTTATGTTCGGCCTCGCGCGCGGGTTCGCGACCTACGTGCCGCTGCAGGCGAAAGGCGAGTGGAAGGACGAGGCCGTCCCCGAGAACCGGATGTGGTCGGTCGAGGGACGGACGATGCTGGTGGTCGGGCTCGGCGGCATCGGCACCGAGACCGCGCGCCGCGCGAACGCGCTCGGCATGAAGGTCATCGCGATCCGCAATTCCGGCACGGAGGGGCCGCCGTATGTCGCCGAAGTGGGCCTGACGAAGGACCTGCGCGCTTTCGCCGCGCGTGCCGACGTAATCGTCGACACGCTGCCGCTGACGCCCGACACGAAGGGACTCTTCGACAAGGGCTTCTTCGATGCCGCGAAGCGCGGCGCGCTCTTCATCAACGTCGGCCGCGGCGGCACCGTCGTGACCGCGGACCTCATCGAGGCGCTCAAGGACGGCCGCATCGGCGGTGCGGGCCTCGACGTCACGGATCCGGAGCCCCTGCCGGCGGACCATCCGCTGTGGCATGCGCCGAACGTGATCATCACGCCGCATGTCTCGGCCGCGCTCGAGGGCAACGAGGAGCCGCGCTGGCTGCTCGCCCGCGAGAACCTGCGCCGCTACGTCGCGGGCGACAAGCTGCTCTCGGAAGTGGACGTGAAGAAAGGCTACTGAGTGTCGAACCGGACGATCCAGCTCGACGACCGCACGTACGACTACCTGCTCGCGCATTCGCTGCGCGAGGCGCCGGCGCTGGCCGCCCTACGCGCCGAAACGGCGTCGCACCCGAAGGTCAACATGCAGATCGCGCCGGAGCAGGGGCAGTTCATGCAGATGCTCGTGCGCCTGACGGGCGCGCGGCGCGCGATTGAGGTCGGCGTCTTCACCGGTTATTCGAGCCTCGCCGTGATGCTCGCGATGCCGAAGGACGCGCGGCTGCTTGCGCTCGACGTCAGCGAGGAATTCACCGCGATCGCGCGCCGGCACTGGCAGGCCGCGGGCGTTGCCGACCGCGTCGAGCTCGTCATCGCACCGGCGCGCGACACGCTCGATGCGCGCATCGCCGCGGGTGAGTCAGGCCGCTATGACTTCGCCTTCATCGACGCCGACAAGGGCGGATATCTCGCCTATTACGAGCGATTGATGAAGCTCGTGCGCCCGGGCGGCCTGATCGCCGTGGACAACACGCTCTGGAGCGGCGAGGTTGCGGACCCGCAGAACCGCGATTCTGACACGGTGGCGCTCCGGGAATTCAACGACGTGCTTCACAAGGATCCGCGAATCGACCTCGCGCTGCTGCCGGTCGGCGACGGCCTGACGCTCGCCAGGATTCGTGAAGCGGGTTGATTCGGGACCCTGGCCTGCGCGTATGATCGGCCCATGAGCCTCCGCGACAACGTCGAGGCAATTCTGCCTGAATGGGAACGCTGGTATCCCAGCCTCTTCGATGCCGCCGCGGATCTCGGCGTCATCCGCTGCCGCGTGTGCCCGCCCTCGCAGCTCTTGCTCTCGCGCCGGCACTCGACGATCCGCAACGAAGCGATCCAGGCATTCCGCGAGCGCTGGAACGCGGTGGAGCCGGAAGACTCCGACTAACGCGCGTCTTGTCGCGCGGCGCCGATCACCCGCCAGTCGCCATCCTCGCGCGCGAGCCGGATGTCGAGCCGCTGGACCTCCGCGGCGAGGTTCCAGTCCGATCCGCCCCTGGCCTCCCGGCCCAGCATGCCGACCGTGACTTTCACGCGTGCGAGCTCCGTGCCCTCGAGCTCGATCGAGTCGATGCGCGTCAGGAGATTCACGGACGGATGCGCGACCAGCCAGGCGTGCAGGAGGTTGCGGACCTCGGACGCGTCGCGGCCGCTCTTGTCCTGGTAGTCGTCGGCGACGAGGCCGCGCAGCTCAGAGGCATCGCGCGCCTCGGCCGAAGCCTCGGCGCCCGCGACGAGCTCGCGGATCTGGTCCTCCGGCGTGCCGGTGGGGCCGCAGCCTGCGGCGGCGAGCAGGACCGCGAGCGCGAGGGTTGGCCTAGGCAGGGAGTTGCTCCCACTGCCGGATGCCGTCCGTGATGTCGAACCAGGGCGCCTTGTCGGCCACGAAGATGTGGCTGGTGACGGCAATGCCGGGCCCGTCGTCGAGACCGCCGCAGGGGACGACGACGTAGCCCGTCGAGGCGACGACGCGCGGGACGGTTGAACCGCAATGCCGGCAGAAATCCTGGCCGAAGCGCTTCGCGCCGGGGAGCTTGTAGCTCGTCACGTCCTGCTCGCCGCGAAGCCAGGTGAGCTGCTCGCGCTTGAAGAACGCGTTCGTCGCGTGCGCGGCGCTGCGCGCGCGGCGGCAGCGCGAGCAGTGGCAGTTGTGCATGCGCTCGGGCAGGCCGGCGAGTTCCCAGGCGATCGCATCGCAGAGGCAGTTGCCCGCCACCACGCCGGCTTTTGGGGCGGGTGCCGGGCGCTCGACTGCCTGGCCCGCGGCGAACTCGGGCGGAAAGCTGGCGTGCTGCGGCAGGCCATCGGTGATGGGGTACCAGTCGGCGCGTGAGGCGGTGAACATGTGAAGCGAAGGGCGGACACCCGGATCCCCCTCGATGCTGCCCGCCGGCACGAACACGATGGAACTCCAGTCCGGCAGCACGACCGGCAGGGCGGAGCCGCAGATCCGGCAGAACGGGCGCAGGCCGCGCTCCGAGGACCGGTAGGTCACGATCTCGCCCTCGCCGGCGAGCCAGCGGAATCCCGCGCGCGGGACGGCCAGGAAAGTCGCGAACATCGAGCCGTGGTGCTTGCGGCACATCGAGCAGTGGCAGTTCACCATCGATCCCGCCTGCCCGGCCTCGAACTGCACGGCTCCGCAGAGGCAGCTTCCCCGGTTCATAATGGCGACATTAAGGGAGGATTCGATCCCATGTACACACTCTATTGGTCGCCGGGAACCGCGAGCATGTGCGTTCACTGGATGCTGATCGAGCTCGGCGAGCCGCACGAGCTCGTGAAGGTCGACATCGAGGGCGGAGAGCACCGCAAGCCCGAATACCTGAAGCTCAATCCGAGCGGCGTCGTACCGACGCTGGTCGTGGACGGCGTGCCGCTCGGAGAGGCGGCCGCGCTCTGCATGATCCTGGCCGAGCGCCATCCGCAGGCGGGCTTCGCGCCGGCCGTGGGCCACGAGCAGCGCGCCGCTTACCTGAGCTGGATGTTCTTCCTGTCGAACACGCTTCAGACCGCGTATCACAACTGGTTTTACCCCGACCAGCCGGCAGGGCACGCGGCAGTGGAAGCGGTCCAGGCCGCGGCGCGCCGTCGCATCGAGTCCTGCCTCGACCGCGTGGACCGGCAGATCGCGAAGTCAGGTAGCTACCTGCTGGGCGATCGCGCCAGCGCGGCCGACTTCGTGACGACGATGCTGATGCGCTGGTCGCGGAACATGCCGAAGCCCGCGACGGAATGGCCCGCCATCGCCGGTTACGTCAAGCGCATGAAGGCGCGGCCCACGTTCAAGGTTCTCTACGAGCGCGAAGGCCTCACCGAGTGGGCTTGATCAGGGTTCCGGCTTTACAAGCGGCGTGAACTGCTTGATGCCGCAGGCGAAGTTGAGCAGCGTCTCGCCGACCGTGCCGGGCGCGACCTTCTCCCAGTTGCGCAGCAGCTCCGTCGAATGCTCGGGCTCGTCCTTGTCGTTCTGCAGGTTGTTCCACTTGTAGAAGAAGACGCCCGCGGTCGAGCGCTCCTTCGTCTTGCAATTCCAGTCGTCGTGGCTGAGCGCGCTCTTGTGCGCCAGCGGGCTCTGCGGGTACCTGTATTCGATGCGCATCCACATCGAGACGATGTCGCCCTTGCGCACCGACTCGTGGCGCGTCGCGAAGTACACCTGCTCGGGATAGGTCTCGATCCATTCCCAGTCCATGCGGCCGCGCAGGTCAAGTTCCTTGACCCACTCGTTGCCTTTCGCAGGCACGGTCGTGATCTGGGCGATTGCCGGACCGGCGGCGAGCAGGAGAATCGCGGAGAAGATTGCGGATCGGCGCTTCATGTCGGCTTTGACGCCTCCTGGCGTGTCCGGGTTCCGTGACTTACATGGCGAAATAGCGCGCCCCGCCGCGCCTTGGCAGGCTGCGCAGCCGATCCGGCGCGCCGACGAGCGCGAGGTACCAGGCACGAAATCCCGCGACGTCGCCCTCGAGCAGCGACGGCGGACCGGGCGCATAGCGCCTCGAGCTCACGCCGGCCGCATTCGCCTCGATGATCGACTTGTCCTGCTCGGTCGTCACCGTCCACAGCCACGTCAACCGCGCGAGATCGTAGTCCTTGCCCTCGCGCGCGCTGCCGTCCACCAGCCAGGTCACGATCATGTCGCTGCGCACGGCATCGCGCGGCACGAACTGGAAGAAGACCGCGTAATCGTTGGCCGCCAGCATGTACGTGAACGGCCCGATGGCGAGCGCCGTCTCGCCGCCGTCGTAGCCGGTGAAGCCGCCCATCAAGGGCGCCGCGGGCTGACCGTCGTCCGTCGCGGAAAGGAACTTTTCGCGCAGCGGCGCGCGGTAGGCCGCCCCGAACTGCGCGCGCGGCAGGCGCTCGTCGAGCGGCAACTCCGTGCCGAAATCCGGAAGCGCCGTGCCGAGTTCCTCCGCACGGGCGCGCCACGCGCGAAAGCGCGCGTCGAACCGCGCCTGGGCGGCGGACGTGCTGTCGCCGATGCGGTCCACCTTGATCTCCACGCGGCAGTATTCCGGGTGGGCCACGCGGCAGTGATAGCACTCGAGGTAGTTCTCGACCGCGAGCTTCCAGTTCGCGTGCAGGGGAAAGATGCGCCGCTCGGCGACGCGTGCGCGGGCTGTGCCATGCAGGCGCAGGAAAGGCGCGACGCCTTCGGCGATGGCGCCGAGTTCGGGGGCGTCCCTCGCGAGCGAGATGAAGATCAGCCCTTCCAGCACCTGGACGTGGCAGGGGATCAGGCCGTGCTTGCGCGGCTCGAAGTCCGGGGGCATGTGGCTCGCGGCCCGCAATGCGCCGTCCGGCGTGTAGCTCCAGCCGTGATAGCGGCAGGTGAGGACGGTCGCGTGGCCGGCGCACTCGAGCAGCACGCGGCTGCCGCGATGCCGGCACACGTTGTAATGCGCATGGATCGCACCGCCCGCGCCGCGCACGAGGATGATGGACTCGCCGCCGACGTCGAACAGGAAGAAATCGCCTGCCGCGGGAATCTGCGAGGAGTGACCCGCGAGCATCCAGTGGTTGCCAAGCACGCGTTCGACGTCACGCTCAAAGATATCCGGATTGCGATAGAAGGCCTGGTCGAGCGAGTAGCCGGGGCACTGGGCCGCGCACAGCTCGTCGATCCAGTCGTCCCGCGCCGCCGGTGTCTCGGGTTTCATCTCGAGAGGCCCTTCCAGTCTTTCAGGATCTCGCGTGCGGCATTGTGCCCGGGAATGCCGGAGACGCCGCCGCCCGGGTGCGTGGAGGAACCGCACTGGTAGAGGCCGCGGACCGGCGAGCGGTAGTCGGCGTAGTGCGGTGCGGGCCGCTGGAAGTAGAGCTGGTCGAGCGCGAGCTCGCCGTGGAAGATGTGGCCGTGCGGCGAGTTGATGATGCGCTCGATGTCGGGCGGCAGCAGTACCTGGCTCGCGATGATGCCGTCGCTGAAACCCGGCGCCACGTTGTCGAGGGTCTCGTACACAGTGCGCACGAACTCGGGGCGCGCCTCGTCCCAATTGCGCCCGGCGAGCGCGTACGGCGCGTGCCCGCCGAACACGTTCACGACGTGCTTGCCGGGCGGCGCCAGCGTGTCGTCGACCATGGTCGGCACGACGGCGGTCAGGAACGGGTGGCGCGACCAGCGTCCGTGACAGGCGTCCTCGTAGGCCGCCTGCAGGTACTCGATGTCCGGCCCGATGTGCGCGTAGCTCGGTGCGGCGAAGCCGCACTTGGCCGGGTCGAAGGCCGTGAAACGCGGCGGCGCCTCGACGGCCAGGTTCAGCTTGAATGCCGTGGAGAATGTCCGGTAGTTGCGGATGTGCCCGAGGAATTCCGCCGGCAGGTGCGCAGGGTCGACGAGGCCACCGAACGTCACCTTGCAGCTCGCGTTCGACACGACTGCTTGCGCCATGTACTCGTCGCCGGCGCTCGTGACGACCTTCGTCACGCGCCCGTTGCCGACCTCGATCCGTTTCACCTCCGCGTCCGTGCGCACTTCCATGCCGTGGCGCCGGCCGGACTCCGCGATCGCGAGGCTGATGGCGCCCATGCCGCCGCGGATGAAGCCCCAGCCGCCCGCGCCCTCGTGCTCTCCCATGATGTGGTGCAGGACCACGTAGGCCGAGCCCGGCGTCTTCGGCCCCGCGAAGGTGCCGATGGAGCAGTAGTAGCCGAGCACCGCGCGGGTCACGCTGTGCTCGAACCACTGCGACAGGAAATCGTCGGCGCTCATGGTCATCAGGTCGACGAGGCGGTAGAAGCGGTCGCCGATCTTGCGGTATTTCCACGCGAAGGCGAGCAGGTCCGAGAGGCCGCCGAGGTCGCGCCGCGCGGGATCGACAGGCGTGTCGAGCAGGAGCTTGCGGACGATGGCCGCGGCCTCGTTGAGCCAGGCGTCGAACTCGGGGTACGCAGCGCCGTCGCGGGGCGAAAAGCGCGCGAATTCCGCCGCCGTGCGGCGAACGTCGCCGCTGAAGACAATGTAGTTGTCCTTGCCGATCGGGCAGAACAGGTCGGTCGCCGGCAGGACTGTGAGGCCGAGCTCGCGCAGGCCAAGCTCCCGGATGACCTTCGGATGCAGCAGGCTCATGACGTATGAGAACGTGGAAGTGCGGAAGCCCGGCGCGAATTCCTCGGTGACCGCCGCGCCGCCGATCACGGGACGGCGCTCGAGCACCAGCGTCTTCTTGCCTGCCCTGGCGAGGTAGGCGCCGCAGGTGAGCCCGTTATGGCCGCCGCCAACCACGATGACGTCGTAGTGCGCTGCGGTCATGGCGGGATTCCTCTGCGGCCGGCGTGCCCGGATTATCAGCCGAGGATCGCCTCGCGTCGATAAAGCCGCCCGGCGAGCCAGGCGAGCGCGAGCCCGAGGGCGAGGCAGCTCGCCGTCGCGAGCAGTGACCAGGCGACCGGCAGCGGCTCGCCGCGGATCAGGCCCTGGATCAGGAGGTGCTGCGACAGCGAGGGCACGAGCATCAGGCTCGCACGCGGAGCGACGTCCAGCACGCTGGCGATCGCGATCGGCACTGTCGGGATGAGCAGCACGAGGCCAAGCCAGGACTGCGCCTCCTTGTAGGTGCGCGTGAAGGAGGCGACGACGGTCAGGATGGATGCGGCGACGAGCGCGAACGGCGCGACCGTGACGAACACGCGCCACACGACGCCGGGCCCGAAGTTCGCGGTCATGCCGAAGGTCTCGAGCGGCAGGGCCTTCAGCGCAAAGGCGATCGAAGTCGAGACGAGGGCGAGCGAGACCAGCATCATGACGGTTGTCGCCGCAATCTTGCCGTAGATCAGGTGCTCGCGGACCACGGGCAGGGTCAGCAGCGACTCGAGCGAGCCGCGCTCGCGCTCGCCGGCCGTCGCATCGATCGCGAGGTAAAGGCCCCCCATCAGCGTGGCGAGCAGGATCACGTAGCTCAGCATGCCGAGCATCAGCGTCGCCCGCGCCGAGGGCGTCGAGACGTCGATGTCGTCGATCACGACCGGCTGGACGACGGTCGGCGAAACGCCGCGCGCCTGCAGGCGCAAGGAGCCGACGAGCCCCGAGTAGCCGGCGATCGCCTGGCGCACGCGCCCTTCGTGCTTGCCGGCCTCTGAGTTCGAGCCGTCGGCATATAACTGCACGGCCGCGGGCTCGCCCGCGCTGAAGCGATCGCCGAAGGCGGGCGGGATGCGCAGCACGACCAGCTCGTTGTGCTCCGTGATCCAGCGACGGATGTCGGCTTCCGAGCCCTCCCGCAGGCTGACCTCGA
>DATBSX010000125.1:0-8929 GCA_036559565.1 Steroidobacteraceae bacterium
CGAGCTCGAGCACTTTCCCGAATGGTTCCTCTCGCGGCATCTGGCGCTCGCGCCGGATGACGGCGAGCGCGGCGTAATCACGGCAGCCTTCGACTGGCTCTGCGACGAGGCGCTTGCGCAGCCAATCGTGCTCGTGCACCGCGACTATCACTCGCGCAACCTCCTCGTGAGCCCGGAGGGCAATCCCGGCATCGTGGATTTCCAGGACGCCGTCCAGGGCCCGATCAGCTACGACCTCGTCTCGCTTCTCAAGGATTGCTACGTCGTGTGGCCGAAGAAGCGCCTGCTCGCATGGCTCGACCGCTATCGCGAGAAAGCGGCCGCAGCGGGCCTAGACGTCGGCCGCGATCGCGCCGGGTTCCTGCGCGGGTTCGACCGGATGGGCCTGCAGCGCCACCTCAAGGTGCTCGGCATTTTCGCGCGCCTGTGGCATCGCGATGGCAAGTCGGGCTACCTCGGCGACCTGCCGCGCGTGCTCGACTACACGCTCGAGGTGACCGCGGCGACACCGGAGCTCGCCGAATTCGACGCATACCTGCGACGGCTGGTGGTGCCGGCCTTCATGAACGCCTCGCGTCGCGCGGGTCATTCGCGTTGAAGGCCATGATCCTCGCGGCGGGGCGCGGCGAGCGCATGCGCCCGCTGACCGAGCGGCTTCCGAAGCCGCTGCTCGAAGTCGGGGGCCACCGGCTGATCGAGTACCACCTGGCGGCGCTGCGCGAATTCGGCGTGCGCGACGTCGTCATCAATCTCTCCTGGCATGGCGAGCGCATCCGCGAGGCGTTTGGCGACGGCGCGGCGCTCGGCCTTTCGATCCACTACAGCGAGGAAGGCCCCGAGCCGCTCGGCACTGGCGGCGGCCTGTTCGCCGCACTGCCGCTCCTCGGCGATGCGCCTTTCCTGGTCCTGAACGGCGACGTGTGGACGGACTTTCCGCTTCGCTCGCTCAAGGCGCTGCCCGATTCGCTCGCGCATCTCGTGCTGATCGAGAATCCGGAGCACCACCCCGACGGCGACTATGGGCTCGAGCCCGGCGGCCGGGCGTCGGAGGGACCGTCGAGGCTGACGTTCTCCGGTTTTTCGATGCTCGACCCGAGGCTCTTCGAGGGCTGCAAGCCTGGCAGCTTTGCGCTGAAGCCGCTGCTGGATCGCGCGCTCGCGGCGCGGCTCCTGACCGGCCAGCGCTACGGCGGCGCCTGGCGCGATGTCGGCACGCCCGCGCGGCTTGCGGCGCTCGATTCCGAGCTCCGGCTCGGCAAGTCGAGACATCCCGTACTCTCGTCCCCGGTCGGCTAAAATGTGCGTCTCGCGAGCGCGGGACGCATGACAAGTGGCTGATCTCAAAGGCATTCCCATCCAGGTTGAGCCGCGTCCCGCGAAGAGTGGCGAGAAATTCGTCACGCTCCAGGGATTCACCGCGATTCGCGACGGCATCAAGAAAAGCGCGGGCGCGCTCCCGTTCGCGCCTGGCCAGAAGCCGCGCTGGCTGCGTGCCCCGCTCGCGGCCGGGGCGCGCTACGAGAGGCTGCGGCAGACCGTGCGCGAGCACCGCCTCAGCACGGTCTGCGAAGAAGCGCATTGCCCGAACATCGGCGAGTGCTGGAATGCAGGCACGGCAACGCTCCTGCTCATGGGCTCGGTGTGCACGCGCGCCTGCCGCTTCTGCGCGGTGGACACGGGCAATCCGCGCGGCTGGCTCGACGCCGACGAGCCTGCGAACGCCGCGCGCACGGTTTCACTGATGGGCCTCGGCTACGTCGTGCTGACTTCGGTGGATCGCGACGACCTGCCGGACGGCGGCGCCTCGCATCTGGCTGCCTGCGTTCGCGCGATCAAGGCGGCGAATCCCGCGACCGCGGTCGAAGCGCTGACACCGGACTTCCAGGGCGTGCTTGCCGACGTCGAGACCGTCGTGGATTCCGGAATCGAGGTCTTCGCGCAGAATGTCGAGACGGTCGAGCGCCTCACGCACCCGGTGCGCGACCCGCGCGCGGGTTACCGCCAGACGCTCGACGTGCTCGCGCATGCGAAGCGGCACCGCCCGCAGGTGCTCACGAAGACGAGCCTGATGCTCGGGCTCGGCGAGACCACGGACGAACTCCTCGCCACGATGGACGACCTGCGCGCGGTCGGCTGCGACATCCTGACGCTCGGGCAGTATTTGCGCCCGACCGCGAATCACCTGCCGGTCGAGCGCTACGTGACGCCGGAGCAGTTCCTCGAGTTGCGAAACTCGGCGCTCGAGCGCGGCTTTCTCGAATGCGTCTCGGGCCCGATGGTGCGCTCGAGCTATCGCGCCGAACGCGCGCTCGCGGGCAATAACTGCGGCATACCGGCCGCCTGATGCACCCGTTTCCGCATCACTACCGCGTCCGTATAGGGATCAAGCCCGAAGGCGAGGTCGGCCTGGACTCCGAAGGGCTTCCGCAACTGCGCTCTCTGCCGCCGCCGGAGTGGGGCGGGCCGGGCGGTTACTGGTCGCCCGAGACGCTGCTTCTCGCCGCGCTGGGCGACTGCACGTTGCTGACGTTCCGCGCGATCGCGAAAGCCTCGCGCTTCGAGTGGCGCGAGATCTCGGCCGAAGTCGAGGGCACGCTCGAGCGCGTCGACGGCAACAGCCGCTTCACCGAGATCACGACCCGCGTGCGGCTCGTCGTGCCGCCGGGCGCCGACGCAGCGCGCGCGAAGCAGCTCCTCGAGAAATCCGAGAAGGGCTGCCCGGTCTCGAATTCACTCTCGGCGCGGAAGCACATCGAGGCCGAGATCGTCGAGGCCGCGTGAGCGCGATCGTCCGCCAGCTCGGACGCGTGGAATATCTACCGACCTGGCGCGCCATGCAGGCGCTGACCGACGCGCGCGACACGCAGACGCCGGACGAGCTCTGGTTTCTCGAGCATGAGCCGGTCTTCACGCAAGGGCTGAATGGCAAGCCCGAGCACCTGCTCGCCACCGGCGACATCCCGGTCGTCGGCATCGACCGCGGCGGTCAGGTTACCTACCACGGGCTGGGCCAGCTCGTGATGTATGCGCTGGTCGACCTTCGCCGCCGCGGCATCGGCGTGCGCGAACTCGTCGTCGCGCTCGAGAATTCCGTCATCGACCTCGCGGCGCGCCACGGCATCAAAGCCGCCGGCCGGCGCACGGCGCCGGGCGTCTACGTCGGGGCGCGCAAGCTCGCGAGCATCGGGCTCCGGGTCCGGCGCGGTTGCAGCTACCACGGCCTTGCCCTCAACGTGGACATGGACCTCGAGCCGTTCCTTCGCATCAATCCCTGCGGCATGGCGGGACTCGCGATGACGCAGCTCGTGTCGGAAGGCGCGACGACCGATGTCGGCGGCGCGGCGCGCGAACTCGCGCCGCTCGCGGTCGCCGCGCTCGGCCTCGAATGGGACGGGACCTGGAGCGGGCCGCCGGCTGCCGCCCCGGTTCAGAGCGCGACGAGCACCACGCCGCTGTCGGTCAAGTCCTGGTAGATCTGGTCGAGCTGCGCCCGGCTCCTGGCCTCGATCGTGTAAGTCAGCGCGAGGAAGCGACCCTTGCTGCTCATGCGCTCGCTGATGCGGTCGGGCGCGAGTGCCCCCGCGTGACGCTCGATGATCGCGAGCGTGAGCGTGCGGAACGACTCCGAGTCGCGGCCCATCACCTTGATCGGGAATTCGCAGGGAAACCGGAACAGCGCGTCGGTGTCGGTCATGGCGGCAGCACGGTCGAGAATTCCCGCTGCGTGGCCTTGAAGGCCGCGTAGATCTTCCGGTACACGGGCCCGGGCGTGCCGGACCCGACCGAGCGGCCGTCGAGCGTCGCGATGGCGCGGATTCCGCCGCCCGCGGAGGCGATGAGGAGTTCATCCGCCGTGCGCAGTTCGCCCTCCGTGACGGGACGCCGCTCGGACGGAATTCCTTCCCGGCCGGCGAGCTCGAGGATGACGCCGCGCGTCGTGCCCGGCAGGATTGCATTCGTCTGCGGCGGCGTGACGACGCGCCCGTCCTTGACGACGTGCGCGCTGCTCGCGCTGCCTTCCGTCAGCATGCCGCCGCGAAGCAGGATCGTCTCCGTCGCGCCGGCGTCCGCCGCGAGCCAGCGCAGCAGCACGTTGCCGAGGAGCGACGTGGACTTGATGTCGCAGCGCGACCAGCGGATGTCCTCGGCGGAGATCGCCGCAACGCCATTCTCGATGGCCGTCGCCGACACCACGGGGAGCTTCTGCACGCTCGCGAAGATCGTCGGCCGGGTGCCCATCGTCGGCACGTGATTGCGCTCGGGCTCGACGCCGCGGGTGACCTGCACGTAGAGGAGCTGGTCGCCGCCGCCGTTGCCGTGCACCAGCTTGCCGAATGCCGCGAGCCAGCCCGCGCGGTCGAGCGGCGGCGGCATCCGGATCTCGGCCAGGCTGCGATCGAGGCGCGCCATGTGCGCCTCGAATCGGTAGGCCCGGCCGTCATAGACCGGCAGCACCTCGTAGGCGCCGTCGCCGAACAGGAAGCCGCGATCGAGCGGCGAAATGCACGCCTCAGCGAGCGGCAGCAGTTTCCCGTCGAGCCAGACGAGCGGCAGGGGCATGCGCGTGCTTCAGGCGAACCAGGACAGGATCGTGTCCCAGATCCTGCGGAAGATGTTGCCTCGCGGCACGTCCGCCAGCGGATGCAGCGGCACCTCAGCGATGACCTTGCCGTCGATCGTGGCGCGGAGCGTGCCGACGCGGTCGGCTTTCGTCAGCGGCGCAAAGATCTTCGGCGCAAGCTCCACCTGGTATTCGACGCGGTCCGCCTGGCCGCGCGGCACGGTGACGGCGAGATCCTCGGCCACGCCGACCGCCGCTTGCCCGTCCGGCGCCTTGTACACGCGGTGGACCGCAAGCTGCGTCCCGGCCTTCTTGAGCACGCGCGTCTCGAAGAAGTTGAATCCGTAGTTGAGGAGCGCAAGGCTCGCATCCTCGCGCGCCTTCATGCTCTTGGTGCCGGTGACGACCGCGATCAGGCGCATCCCGTTGCGCTTGGCCGACGACACGAGGCAATATCCCGCCGCGTCGGTCATGCCGGTCTTCATGCCGTCGACGGTCGGGTCGCGCTCGAGCAGGCCATTGCGGTTTTCCTGCCGGATCTTGTTCCAGGTGAATTCCCGCTGCGAATACCAGCGGTAGTACTCCGGGAATTCCCGGATGATGGCGCGCGCCAGCTTCGCGATGTCGGCAGCCGACATCTTGTGGTTGTCGCCCGGCAGGCCGGTCGCGTTCTGGAAGTGGCTCTGCTTCATGCCGAGCCGCTCCGCGTACTGGTTCATGAGCGCGGCAAAGGTGTCCTCCGTGCCGGCGACGGCCTCGGCGAGCGCGATCGTCGCGTCGTTGCCGCTCTGGACGATCATGCCCTGGATCAGGACCTCGACCGGCACGCGCGAGTTGAGGTCGAGGTACGTGCGCGATCCCTCCGAGCGCCAGGCGTGCTCGCTGACCGGCACCTCGGTGTCGAGCTTGAGCTTGCCTTCCTTGAGCGCGTGAAACACCGCGTAGGCAGTCATGAGTTTCGTGATGCTCGCCGGCTCGACCGCCTCGTCCGCGCGGTGCCCGACGAGCACCTGACCGCTCTGATTGTCCACGAGGACCCAGGACCCGGCATCGAGCGCGGGCGGCGGCGGAACCGGCTGTGCGGCGGCATGCGCAGAGGAGGAAACGGCGAGGACCAGCAAGGCGGGGAGGATTCTCAAGGCAGACCTCATGGATGGATGCGATTCATTATTACAGGGCCAGGCGGACGCTATCGGCCCCGGCAAGGCGCATGCGCTCGGCGAGGGCGTCGAATTCCGGGAAGCTCGTCGCGGGGCCCGCCCGCACGCGGAACATCGGCCGGCCATCCGCGGTGGACTCCAAGACCGTGACGTTCTCGATGCCGGCGGCGCGCAGGCGCGTCGCGAGCGCCTCGGCATTCTCGCGGCTGCCGAAAGCGCCGGCCTGGGCGTAGTAGGCGGGCATCGCCGCGGGCGGGGGAGCCGTGTCGCCGGCGGCGAGGCTCCGCACCTCCACGCGCGCCGTGCCCTTGCGGATCATGTCGAGCTGTTCCGCTGCCGCGTGCGACAGGTCGATGATGCGGTCCTTGGCGAAGGGTCCGCGGTCGTTCAGGCGCACGACGACGCTGCGGCCGTTCTCGAGGTTGGTGACGCGCACCCAGGTCGGCAGCGGCAGCGTCGGGTGCGCGCCGGTCATCGCGTTCATGTCGTAGGTCTCGCCGGTCGCCGTGCGCCCGCCGTGGAAATCCGGCCCGTACCAGGATGCGACGCCCTGCTCGACGTAGCCGACGGCACTCTGCAGCACGGCGTAGCGCCGTCCGCTCACTTCATAGAAGGGCGGATTGCCGTACTTCGAGCGCGGCTCGTCGTGGGGCACGGTCGCCGTGCCCGGCGCCGGCACGGGCGTGGATGGCGGCGCCGGGCGCAGCGGCTCGCGTGCACAGCCCGCGAGTGCGAGGAGTGCCAAGGCACAGGCGCCCGGGAGCTTTTTCATGGCGCGGCGGCCGCAGGCGGCGCGTCCGCGGGCGGCAGCAGCGACTCGATGCGACGGCCGAGGTCGTTCACGGCGAGGGCATAGAGGATGCTGCGGTTGTAGCGCGTGATGACGCCGAAGTTGTGGAAGCCCGCGCGCAGCTCCGGCCCGGTCTCGCCATCCACGCGGATGAAGAGGGCAGGCGCCTTGTCGCCCTGGGACGCTTCGAAGTCGAGCCCGCGGTCGCGCAGCGCCTTCACCGTGGAGTCCGGCGAGAGCTTGCCGGCGACGAGGCCGTCGGCTTTCGGGAACCAGAGGCTCGCCGGCACGACGACCGGCTCGCCGGCGCGCCAGCCGTGCTTGGCGAGGTAGTTCGCGACGCTCGCGATGACGTCGTCCCAGCTGGCCCAGAGGTCGCGCCTGCCGTCACCGTCGCCATCCACGGCGTAGGCGCGGTAGCTGCTCGGCATGAACTGGCCGCCGCCCATCGCGCCGGCGTAGGAGCCCTGGACCGACGCGATATCCAGCTTCTCGTCGTTCGCGAGCAGCAGGAACTGCTCGAGTTCGCCGCGGAAGTAGCTCGCGCGCGGCGGGTAGTCGAAGGCGAGCGTCGAAAGGGCGTCCACGACGCGATACTTGCCGGTGATGCGGCCGAAGAACGTCTCGGCGCCGAGGATGCCGATGATCACGTGCGGCGCGACGCCCGTGTCCTTCGCGACCTTGGCGACGTCGTCGCGGTGCTCGGTCCAGAAGGCGACGCCGGCGTCGATGCGCTCGGCGGTCAGGAAATGGTCGCGATACGCGTGCCAGGGCATGACCGCCTCGGCGGGCTTCGAAATGAGCTCGATGATGCGCGGCTGGCTCGTCGCGTCCGCAAGGACTCCGTCGAGCCAGACCGCGTCGAAGCCGTGCTTCTTCTCCATCTCCGCGGCGAAGCTCTTCACGTCGTCGCGCGCGAGATCGAGCGCCGCGGCCGGAAGCGCGGCCGCCGCAAGGGCAATGGCAAGCCCAGGCGCACAGAACGTCGCTGCCGCGTGCTTCATCCTCATCCCACGAGCTTTCTGCTGGAATGCAGCGACATCAGGATACCGAAGCCGGCCATCAGGGTCACGAACGACGTGCCACCGTAGCTGACGAGCGGCAGCGGCACGCCGACCACCGGCAGGAGTCCCATGACCATGCCGGCGTTCACGCAGGCGTAGACGAAAAAAGTGAGCGCGATGCTGCCGGCGAGCAGGCGCGCAAAGGCGTCCCTGCACTGCATGGCCATGTACATGCCGCGGCTGACGATGAAGAGGTAGCCGACCAGGAGCGCAATCAGCCCGAGCAGCCCGATTTCCTCGCCGATCACGGCATAGATGAAATCGGTCGAGCGCTCGGGCAGGAATTCGAGCTGCGCCTGGCTGCCGTTCATCCAGCCCTTGCCGAACACGCCGCCCGAGCCGATCGCGATCTGCGACTGGATGATGTGGTAGCCGGCGCCGAGCGCGTCGCTCTGCGGGTCGAGCAGCGTCAGCACGCGCTGCCGCTGGTAGTCGTGCATGAAGTGCCAGGCGACCGGCACGGCCGCGCCGATGAGCGCGACGCCTCCCGCGACGTAGAACGGCGAGATTCCGCCCATCACGAGGACGATCATCCCGGAGGCCGCGACCAGGAGCGCGGTGCCGAGGTCCGGCTGCTCGGCGACCAGCCCGACCGGCAGCAGCACCAGCAGCATGACGACGCAGACGTCCCTGAACGAGGGCGGCAGCGGCCGCTGGTGCAAGTACCAGGCGCACATCATCGGGACGGCGAGCTTCATGATCTCGGAGGGCTGGAAGCGGATGACGCCGAGGTCCAGCCAGCGCTGCGCGCCCTTGCCGACGTCGCCCGCGAACGCCACGACGACGAGAAGGATGAGGCCGATCAGGTACGCGACCGGCGAGAGCATTCGCAGGAAATGGTCTGGCACCTGCGCCAGCACGACGAGGAGCGTGAATCCGATGCCGATGCGCGCGAGCTGGTTGAGCCAGAGCGAAGTGTTCTCGCCCGCGGCGCTGTAGAGCACGAACAGGCCGAACAGGCTCACGGCGATCAGGGCGGAGAGCAGCATGCCGTCGAGCCTGAGCGCGCGCAGCAGCCGCGCCATGCCGGTGACGGTGCGCTTCGTCCGGGAGTCGCCGAGTTCGCCGTAGATCATGGGGCCGCCTTGTTGAGGTAGGCGTCGAAAATCGCGCGCGCGATCGGCGCCGCGGCCGCGGCGCCGAAGCCGCCGTTCTCGACCAGCACCGCGATCGCGATCTTCGGCGCCTCCGCCGGCGCGAATGCGACGAAGAGCGCGTGGTCGCGCAGCCGGTCGGAGACTTCCTTCTCGTTGTATTTCTCGGTCTGGCCAACCGAGAACACCTGCGCCGTGCCGGTCTTGCCGGCGATCGAATACGTGGCGCCGCGGCCGACGCGCAGCGCCGTGCCGCGCGG
>DATBSX010000126.1:0-4416 GCA_036559565.1 Steroidobacteraceae bacterium
CGTGGCCGTCATGGGCTGCGTCGTCAACGGCCCCGGCGAGAGCAAGCACGCGAACATCGGCATCAGCCTGCCGGGCACGGGCGAGCGCCCGGTTGCGCCAGTGTACGAAGATGGCGAGAAGACCGTGACGCTGAAGGGCGAGCGCATCGCCGAGGAATTCCAGGAACTGGTCGAACGCTACGTCGCGCGCCGCTTTGCGCGCCGGGAGGCCTGATGGAAGCGCTGAAGGAACGCAAGTGCGTGCCCTGCGAAGGCGGCGTGCGGCCGCTCGATCGCAGCCAGGCAACCGGAATGATGAAACTCCTGCACGCCGACTGGACGCTGGTCGAGGACGGCAAGGCAATCCGGCGCGAGCTCAAGTTTCCGGATTTCTGGCGCACGATGAGCTTCGTGAATGCGCTCGCGCACATCGCGAACGTCGAGGACCACCATCCGGATCTCGAGGTCGGCTACAACTACTGCCGCGTGCGCTATTCGACGCACGCCATCGGCGGCCTGTCCGACAACGACTTCATCTGCGCCGCCAAGGCCGATGCGCTGCTATGAGACGAAGGGGACGCGCCCCTTCAGGGAACCGTAATAATGGCGACGCGCACGAATGGGAGGGTTGAAGGGGTGCGTCCCCTCCGTGGCATCGACAAGGCACATCGCCGTCTGATCTTCGCCTCCTCGCTCGGCACCGTCTTCGAGTGGTACGACTTCTACCTCTACGGCACGCTTGCCGTGTTCTTCTCGGCGCTCTTCTTCCCGCCCGGCAACGACACCGCGGCTTTCCTTGCGAGCCTGGCGACGTTTGGCGCGGGTTTCGCGGTGCGCCCGCTCGGCGCACTCGTCTTCGGTCGCATCGGCGACCTGGTCGGCCGCAAGTACACGTTCCTGATCACCATCGTCGTAATGGGCCTCTCGACGGCGCTGGTCGGCGTGCTGCCGACCTATGCACAGATCGGCATCTGGGCGCCGGTCCTCCTGGTCAGCCTGCGCCTCGCGCAGGGCCTTGCGCTCGGCGGCGAATACGGCGGCGCGGCGACCTATGTCGCCGAGCACGCGCCGGCGGGCAAGCGCGGCTACTACACGAGCTGGATCCAGACCACCGCGACGCTCGGATTCTTCCTGTCGCTCGCCGTGATCCTTGCCTGCCGGCTCGGCTTCGGCGAGGACGCGTTCAAGGCCTGGGGCTGGCGGGTGCCGTTCCTGATCTCCGTCGTGCTGCTCGCGGTCTCCGTCTACATCCGCCTGCGCCTGCAGGAATCGCCGCTCTTCGTCGAGATGAAGTCGAGCGGGGGCCTGTCCCGCGCGCCGCTGACCGAAAGCTTCGCGAAATGGGGCAATGCCCGGCTCGTGCTGCTCGCCCTCTTCGGCGCGACCGCCGGACAGGGCGTCGTCTGGTACACGGGCCAGTTCTATGCGCTCTTCTTCCTGCAGAACACGCTGAAGCTCGACTTCCAGACGGCGTACCTGCTGATCGCGGCGGCACTCGTGATCGGCACGCCATTTTTCGTCTTCTTCGGGCGCCTTTCCGACCGCATCGGGCGCAAGCGCATCCTGGTGACCGGCTGCCTGCTGGCCGCGCTCACCTTCATCCCGATCTTCAAGGGGCTGACGCTGTCGGTGAACCCGGCGCTCGCCGAGTTCGAGGCGCGCGCGGCCGTCACGGTCGCCGGCCAGGACTGCCGCTTCCACATCTTCGCGAAGCCGAAGACGGCCTGCGACCAGGCACGCGACTTCCTGACCAAGGCGGGCGTCAACTACGAGCGCGTGCCGCCCAATACCGCGGATACCGTCTTGACGACGATTGCGGACCAGCGCCTCGAGGGATTTGACGAGGCAGCGTTTCGAGCGGCGCTCGATGCGGCCGGCTACCCGAAGTCACCGGATCCGGCGCGCATGAACCTGCCCGTCACGCTGTTCCTGCTCGTGATCCTGGTGCTCTACGTCACAATGGTCTACGGGCCGATCGCAGCTTTCCTCGTCGAGCTTTTCCCGACGCGGATCCGCTATTCGTCGATGAGCCTGCCCTATCACATCGGCAACGGCTGGTTCGGAGGCTTCCTGCCGTTCCTCGCCGCCGCCCTGGTCGTGCTGACGGGCAATATCTACTACGGCTTGTGGTACCCGATCGCGGTCGCCGCGATGAGCGGCATCGTCGGCCTCATCGGGCTGCGAGAAACCAAGGACGCCGACATTCGCTCATGACGGCGGGCGGCGGACGGACGCGGGTACGTCCCCGGCGACGCCGAGCGCGCGCTGCATGAGGACCCGCTTCAGCGTTCCTGACGACTGAGCGAGGCCGAGCGCGCCCTGGCGTAGCCGCGATTGCAGCGGGTTGCCGCCGAAGAAAAGGCGCTTAATACCGTCGAGGAGTGCGATCGCAGGCAGCGCTTCGGCCTTGCGCCAGCGCTCGTAGCGCCGCAGCACGCGCAGCTCGCCCGGATCGTCGCCCGCGGCGACCGCCGCGCCGAGGACATCCACCAGCGCCGCCGCATCCAGGAAGGCGAGGTTGATGCCCTGCCCTGCGAGCGGGTGCACGGTGTGGGCCGCGTCGCCGACGAGCGCGATGCGTTCGGCTGCGTAGTGCCGCGCGTGCTGGAGCCGGAGAGGAAATGCGGCGCGCGGTGTCGCCGGCGTAAGCCGGCCCAGCACGCCGGCCGACGCTGCTGTCACGCGCTCGGCGAACTCCGCCTCCGGGCAACGCACCCATTCCTCCGCCTGCTCCGGGAGCGTCGACCAGACGAGGGAGACGCGCCCGTCCGCGAGCGGCAACAGGGCCAGCGGACCGGTGTCGAGAAATCGCTGCCAGGCCGTCCCTGCGTGCGGCTTCGCGGCGTCAAGGTGCGCGACGACCGCGCGCTGGTCGTAATCCCACCCGCGCGTCGCGATGCCGGCCTGGCGTCGCACGGCCGACTCGGCGCCGTCCGCGCCGACCACGAGCCCGGCGCGGAACTCGCGCCCGTCGCCGAGCCCGATGCGGACCGCATCGCGGGTCGCCTCGAGGGTGGCGAAATCCGCGCGCAGCAGGACGACACCCATCGCCTCGGCGCGCGCCGTGAGCGCGGCCTGGATGCTCAGGTTCTCGCCGACGTGGCCCAGGTCCGGCTCGCCGAGCTCGGCGGCATCGAAGACGAGCGCGTCCGGGCCGGCCGGGTCCTGGCGCTCCTCCCAGATCACCATGCGGCCCTAGGCCGCGGCACGCGGCGCGACCGCGGGCCAGGCGCCGGTGCACTCGAGGAGCTGTTGTGTCGCGCGCGAGAGCGCCGAGACGCGAAGGTCGAGCGGTGCGCCCGCAGCGGGCGCAGCGGCCGGCCGCGGCTCGACGAGGGCGATGCGCAGGCTTGCAGTTGCAGGTATCGCCGCGAGCAGCGCCGCCGTGCCGGCGCCTGCCATTGCGCCGCCGACGATCACGACGTCGAAGTCGCGCTTCATGGCGCCCCGCCCGCGAGCGGCAGGCCGCGCACGAGCCGCGGCTGTCGCCCGGCGAGTCCCATCGTTCGGCGCGCGAACGCGTGCTTCAGCGGGCGCAGCAGGTCGAAGAGCACGAGGCCCTGCCCGCGCGCATGCCGGACCGGCGCGAAGGGCATGCCAAAGCCGCGCACGAGCGCGTCCGTGAACCGGATGACGGCCTGCCGATCCGGCGTCCGCCAGTCGGCATAGCGCTCGAGCAGCGCAGCGGCGCCGGGATCGCCCTCTCCTGCTTCGGCGATAAGCTCCGCGAGCATCGCGACGTCGCGCAGCGCCAGGTTGAAGCCCTGGCCCGCGACCGGATGCAGCGTCTGCGCCGCATTGCCGAGGATCACGGCCCGTGGCGCCGTGAGCCGCACAGACTCGGTCAGCGCGAGCGGGTAGCCCTGCCGCTTGCCGACGCGCGTGAATCGCCCGAGGCGCAGGCCAAATGCCGCCTGCAACTCGGCCAGGAACGTGTGATTGTCGAGGCCGAGCGCGCGGCGCGCCGCACCGGGTTCCAGCGTCCAGACGACGGCCGAACGCCCTTCCCCGATCGGCAGCACGGCGAGCGGTCCAGTTGGAGTGAAGCGCTCATAGGCCGTGTAGTCGTGAAACTGCGCCGTATCCACGTGCGCGATGATCGCGTGCTGGCCGTAATCCGAGACGCTCGCCTCGATGCCGAGCGCCGCGCGCACGGCGGACTGCGCGCCGTCGGCGGCGACCAGGAGGCGCGCGTCGCCGCGCTCGCCCGCATCGGTCGTCAGCCGGATCGCGTCAGCGCCCGGCTGGATCGCCGCGACGCCGGCATGGACGAGGCGGATCCTGGGTGAGGCGGCGACCCGCTCGTGCAGCGCGCGGCCGAGCAGCCGGTTCTCGATCGTATGGCCGAGCGCCGCGACGCCCTGTTCCTCGGCGGTGAGGATGGCGGTACCGAAGCTGCCGCGCTCGGACACGTGGATGCGGCGGATCGGCGTCGCC
>DATBSX010000127.1:0-2950 GCA_036559565.1 Steroidobacteraceae bacterium
AAAGGAAGAGGCAATCCAGATGGATGGCGAGGTCGTCGAGACCCTGCCTAATACGACCTTTCGGGTGCGCCTCCAGAATGACCACGTCGTGACCGCCCACATCTCGGGCAAGATGCGCAAGCACTACATCCGGATCCTGACGGGCGACACGGTCACCGTCGAGTTGACGCCCTACGACCTGACCAAGGGCCGCATCATCTACCGGGCGCGCTAGGGAATCGAAGGGGACAGTCCCCTTCAACGCGCTGGCGCGTTTCCGCTACTGGCCGTTTTAGTTGAAGGGGACTGTCCCCTCCGATTCTTATTCCTGACTGAGCAGTTCCGGCGCCTTGGCGGGCCGGATGTCGAGGGCGAGCGACTCCCCGCCCGGCGCGAGGAAGACGCGGACGCTTCCGCCGCCTGCCAGGCGCCCGAACAGGAGCTCCTCCGCGAGCGGCCGCTTGATGTGCTCCTGAAGCACGCGCGCCATCGGGCGCGCCCCCATCTTCGGGTCGTAGCCTCTCGCAGCGATCCAGTGGCGCGCGTCGTCATCGACCGAGAGCGCAACGCCCTTCTGCTCGAGCATGGCCTCGACTTCGATCACGAGCTTTTCCACGACGCGCTCGATCGTCGGCCCATCGAGCGGCGCGAACTGGATGATCGCATCGATGCGATTGCGGAATTCCGGCGAAAAGATGCGGCGCACCGCCTCCATGCCGTCAGTCGCGTGATCCTGCTGCGTGAAGCCGATGCTCGCGCGGCTCATCTCCGCGGCGCCGGCGTTCGTCGTCATGACGATGATGACGTGGCGGAAGTCCGCCTTGCGCCCGTTGTTGTCCGTCAACGTGCCGTGGTCCATGACCTGCAGGAGCAGGTTGAACACATCCGGGTGTGCTTTTTCGATCTCGTCCAGCAGCAAAACGCAGTGTGGCTGCTTGGCGATCGCCTCGGTGAGCAGGCCGCCCTGGTCGAAGCCGACATAGCCGGGCGGTGCGCCGATCAGGCGCGAGACCGTGTGCCGTTCCATGTATTCGGACATGTCAAAGCGCAGGAACTCGACACCGAGCGCGATCGCGAGCTGCCGCGTCACCTCGGTTTTGCCGACGCCCGTCGGGCCGGCAAACAGGAAACTCCCGACCGGGTGTCGCTCGTCGCCGAGCCCGGCGCGCGCCATCTTGATCGCCGCGGAGAGCGCGTCGATCGCGGTGTCCTGCCCGAAGATCACGAGCTTCAGGTTCCGCTGCAGGTTCGCGAGGACTTCGCGGTCCGACGTCGAGACGTTCTTGGCCGGGATGCGTGCGATGCGCGCCACCACCGCCTCGATGTGGGCGACCGTCACCGTCGCCTCCCGCTCCGCAGCCGGCTTCAGTCGCAAGGAGGCCCCTGCCTCGTCCACGACATCAATCGCCTTGTCCGGCAGGTGGCGGTCGTTGATGTGCCGCTCGGCGAGCTCGGCTGCCGCGATCAGCGCATCGTCCGCGTACGTGATGCCGTGGTGTTCCTCGAAGCGCGACTTGAGGCCGCGCAGGATGTCGATCGTCTCGGCGACCGAAGGCTCCACCACGTCGATCTTCTGGAAGCGCCGCGCGAGCGCGTGGTCCTTCTCGAAGATGCCGCGATATTCCTGGTAGGTAGTCGAGCCGATGCAGCGCAACTCGCCGTTCGCCAGCAGCGGCTTGATCAGGTTTGACGCATCCATCACGCCGCCAGAGGCTGCGCCCGCGCCTATCACGGTGTGGATCTCGTCGATGAACAGGATCGCGCCGGGCTTCTTCTTGAGCTCGCCGACGACGCCCTTGAGCCGCTTCTCGAAATCTCCGCGGTACTTCGTGCCCGCAATCAATGCGCCCATGTCGAGCGCATAGATCGTGCAGTCGGCAAGCACGTCGGGGACCTTCTTTTCGACCACCAGGCGCGCGAGGCCCTCCGCGATCGCCGTCTTGCCGACCCCGGCTTCGCCGACGTAGAGCGGGTTGTTCTTGCGGCGGCGGCAGAGGATCTCGATCGTGCGCTGCACCTCGAGCTGGCGGCCGATCAGGGGATCCACGCGCCCCGCGACGGCCTGCGCATTGAGGTTGACGGTGTATTTCTCGAGCGCGCCGGCCGTGCCGTCCTCGGCCTCGCGTTCGCCCGCCGCGCCCTCTTCGCGCGCGTTTTCGCGGCCCTCGCCGGATGACGGGAGGCCATGCGAGATGAAATTGACGATGTCGAGGCGTGTCACGTCCTGCAGCGACAGCAGGTAGGCCGCGTGCGACTGCTTCTCGCTGAAGATCGCGACCAGCACGTTTGCAACCGTGACTTCCTTCTTGCCGCTCGACTGCACGTTGAAGACGGCGCGCTGCAGCACGCGCTGGAAGCCGAGCGTCGGCTGCACTTCGCGATCATCCTCGGCAGCGAGCGCGGGCGTCGTCTCGTCGATGAATTTCTGGAGCTCGACCTGAAGGCGCGCGAGGTCGGCGCCGCAGGCCTTCAGGATCTCGCGCACGCGCGGCGCATCGAGGATCGACAGGAGCAGGTGCTCGACCGTCATGTACTCGTGGCGCGCGTCGCGGGCCTTCTGGTAGGCCTCGTTCAGGCAGTATTCGAGCTCACTCGAAAGCACTCAGGTCTCCTCCATCGTGCACAGCAGCGGATGCTGGTGTTGCCGTGAGTAAGTCATGACTTGCGCAACCTTCGTCTCCGCGATCTCGAACGTGAACACGCCGCAGACGCCCTTGCCCTTCGTATGGACCTCGAGCATCACGCGGGTCGCGCGCAACCGGTCGAGGCTGAAGATCCGCTCGAGCACGTCAACCACGAATTCCATCGGCGTGTAATCGTCATTCAGCAGCACCACCTGATACAGGGGCGGCTTGCGCAGCTTTGGCTGCGCCTCCTCGACCACGAGGTCGAGACCGCCTTGCCCAATCTCCCGATCCTTGTCCTTCGCCACCGCTTTCAGCCCGTCCTTCGCCTTCGCCTCATTTATAGG
>DATBSX010000128.1:0-5295 GCA_036559565.1 Steroidobacteraceae bacterium
GCGACCGGTCCAGTCGAGACCCTTGCGCGTCCGCAGGATCGCCTTGCCGTCGACGACGCGCATCTGCATGCGGTAGCCGTCGAACTTGATCTCATGACCCCAGCCGGCTTCGGAGGGCGCGCGCTCGACGAGGCGCGCGAGCTGCGGCGGCACGAATCGCGGTGGCGCCGACGCGAGCCGCTTCGCCCCACGCGCAGGAGCCGCTCGTTTCTTCGCAGGCACGGCACGCCTGATCGCCGTACGCATGAACGGCGTCGCTCGCGGCCCTTGCCCCGCGGCGATCTGCGCCAGGGTCCTGCCCGAGGCCACTGACCGGCTCTTCTTGAGCAATGCGTCGCCGCTGCGTCGTGCATGTTGATCTGCATGCTTGATGAGAAGCCAGTTCGATCGCTGGCCGCCCGCGCGATCGCGTTTCATCCGCACGAGCACCCATTCGCCCTTGAGGCGGCTTCCCTCGAGCAGGAATTTAAGCTGCCCCGCCTTGAGTGCGGCGCGCGGATTCGTACCCGGGAGCGGCGCCCAAAAGCCGCGGTCCCAAAGCTGCACGGTTCCGCCGCCGTACTCGCCTTTTGGAATGGTTCCCTCGAAGTCCCCGTAGTCGAGCGGGTGATCCTCGACCTCTACCGCGAGCCGTTTCACGCGGGGATCGAGCGACGGGCCTTTCGTGACGGCCCACGAACGGAATACGCCATCCCATTCGAGCCGGAAGTCGTAGTGCAGGCGACGAGACGCATGCTTCTGGACAACGAAACGCCACACGCCGGAGTCCTGCGCGCTGGCACGCTCCCCGCTCGGCTCTGCAGTGCGGTTGAAATCGCGCATCGCGCGATAGCGCGAGAGCTTCCGGCGCGGTGCGGCCCGTGACCCGGCCCGGGAGGCCTGTCGCATCGTCGATTCCTCCACCCGTAGGCCGAGTGTAGGCTGTCGCTGCTCGTCGTCCTGTCGCCGGACCGCTGCTGCGACTGTAGGACCCCGGGAGCTAGGCTCCACGCAAGTCTGGTACGCTCCGCACGGCGGCGGCCGGAGCTTCGCCGGCGCGGAGGGCGGGTATGCGGATTCTCATCGCGTTCGTGACGGCGCTTCTCGTGCTCGCCGCCTGCGGCGGTGACGGCGGACGGGACTCAAGCAGTTCACGTCGCGGCAAGACCCAGACGGCGTCCGGCGGCGTCGTCGGCGTTCCGGCGACGCTCACCAAGCGCCTCGACTTCGCCTCCTGCCTCGCCGAAGACATCGGCAACGAAGAGGCCCGGTCCACGCGCTGCCCTTCCTTCGCCCTGCTTTCGCTCGACTACATGAACAGCCAGTGCACGGCGAGCGGAGGCACGCTGAAAGCGCACGTGCCCTCCGCGGCCTGGTCGCTCGACGTCGACGGTGACGCCAGCGCCGAGGTGCTCGTCGACCTCATCGCCAACTTCGACTGCAACGGCGCCCCCGCGGCCTTCGCCTGCGGCAGCACGGGCTGCCCGTTCCTGCTCTACAAGAAGCGCGGCGACACCTGGGTCGAGATCGGCGCCATCAACGCCGACGACGCCCCGGGCATCCAGGTGCTTCCCGCCGAGGAGGGCAAGTACGCCACGCTGCGCGGCGGCTGCCTCGGCCAGGAACCCTGCAGCGAGTTCGTGCATTACGAGTGGAACGGCTCCAAATACGCGCGCACCTGGATCGACTTCAAGGACCATCCGGTGGACGTCGCGCCGGGCGGGCTCATGACGCTGACGGCGGACTCGGCCGTGATCGACGCGCCCGGCAAGAGAGGCCAGGTGATCGAGGAATATCCCGCCGGCACGACCGTGATCGTGATCGGCACCGCCCGAGAGGGGGCCTACGCCTTCGTGTCGCCCTGCAACGCCTGCCGGCGCGGCTTCGTCGAGACGGCGCTGCTCAAGAAATAGCGGCCGCGCCTCAGCTCTTCTGGTAGGTGCCGATCAGCTCGGCTTCCTCGAGGACGTGCCCTTCCATCGCCTTCAGCAGCACCGCCTTCACCGGCTGCCTCAGGTCCGGCAAAAGGACGTCGAGCGCATAGAGCTTGTGGAAATAACGGTGCTGCCCGATCGGCGGGCAGGGCCCGCCGTAGCCGGTGCGTTCCCAGTCATTCTTGCCCTCGCGCGCGCCCGCCGGCAGCGTCGTCGCCGTCACAGCCTCGGGCAGGGCCGTCGCGCTCGGCGGGATGTTGTACAGCAGCCAATGCACCCAGACGCGCTTCGGCGCCGCCGGGTCCGGCGCGTCCGGATCGTCCACGATCAGCACGACGCTCCTGGTGCCGTTCGGCAGCCCGCTCCACTTGAGGGCGGGCGAAATGTCCTTGCCCTGGCAGGTGTAATTGCGCGGGATCGCCCCCTTGTGCGCGAACACCGGGGAGGTCAGGGAAATCGCCATGATCAACTCCAGCATGACTGCCCACCCGCGACATCGCGCCGTCACCCAAGGTTCATCAGACGGCAATCTCGCGAGGTTACCGTGCATGAGAACGAAGATGTCCAGGGTGGCGCCAGCCACCCCCTAGGCCGAACCGTTGTCAGCGGTGGCCGACACGGAAGTCGAAACAGGGTGCAGGGGCGGCGGCCGTAATTCCCCCGAATCGGCCGCCGCCCGAGGGCGGTTCCGCCCTCACGCGTAGATCGCCGGGCGCTCCAGCAGCATCGCCGTCGTCCCGCCGACGACCACGACGACCACGGCCGTGAACAGCAGGGCCGTGAAGAACTCGCCAAAGCTCTGGCGAAACGCGTCGAACTTGCCTTTGCCTTTCATGACTCTCGCTCCTGTCCCCGGTCCGGGGTGTGAATTCCAGTGGTGGACAGGATGGACGGTCGGCCAGCCGCCGACTGTCATGCGGGCGACACAAGTGATTAGACTGCCGCCATGGCCCGCCCCATCGTCCTGATCCTCGGCGGCTACGGCGTCTTTGGCCGCCGCATTGCGGCCAACCTCGCCCGGCGGGAAGAGATCGACCTCGTCATTGCGGGTCGCCATGCCGCAGCCGCGGCGGCGCTCGTGCAAGCCCTTGGCACCGGCCGCGCGCGCTCGCTCGCGGTGGACATGGAGCAGCCGAATGCGGTCTCGGCCCTGCTCGCGGCGAAGCCCGCCGTCGTCGTCGACACGCTCGGGCCATTCCAGACACGCAACCTGGCACTGCCCCGGAGCTGCGCGGGCCGCGGCGTCCATTACGTGGACATCTCGGATGCGCGCGCGCGCACCGCGGACATCGTCTCGCTCGATGCGGCTGCCCGCGTCGAGCATGCGGCGGTCATCTGCGGCGCCTCCGCCGTCCCCGCGATTTCAACCGCGATCGTGGACGAGCTCGCGCCCAAGCCGCACGAGGTTGTCTCGATCGACGTCGGCATCTCGCCCGGCCATCGCGCGCCGCCCGGCATCGCGACGGTGGCCTCGATCCTCGGCTATTGCGGCAAGCCCATCCCGCCGGTCTGCGGCGACCGGGAGACCTACGGCTGGGGCGACCTGACGCGATTCCAGTACCCGGCGCCCGCCGGCGAACGCTGGCTCTCGAACCTGGACTCGCCGGAGCGCGTGCTCTGGCGCACGCGCTATCCGTCGCTCGAGGAGGCGGACGTTCGCCTCGGCTTCGAGGTCGGCATCCTGCACCTCGCGCTCTCCGCCCTTTCCCGCGGCGTGCGCATCGGCGTACTGCCGCCGCTGACGCGCCTCGCGAAACCGATCCTCCAGATGGCGAAGGCCTTCAACCCGCTCGGCTCCGACACCGCGGTGATGCACGTGCGCGTCGGCACGCGCGATGCGCATGCGCGCACGGCCACCCGCACCGGCATCATCGTCGCCGAGCATGGCGACGGCCTCGAGGTGCCGGCGGCGCCGGCCTCAGCCGTCGTCAAGAAGCTGCTGGGACTTCGCGGCTATGCGCCGATCGAGAAACGCGGCGCCTTCGCCTGCATCGGGATCCTGACGCGCGAGGAGATCATGCACGAGATGCGCGACTTCTCGGTCCGCTACGAGGCGGATCGTTAACGTAGAAGCACGGCCGAAGCCAGCCCCAGGAAGATCAGGAACCCCATGCTGTCGGTGATCGCCGTCAGCAGGATGCTGCTGCCCATCACCGGGTCGCGCCCGAGCCGTTGCAGGACCAGCGGGCACAGCACGCCGACAGTCGCCGCCACCAGCATGTTGAGCAGCATGGCGACGGCCATCACGCCAGCGAGCGCCAGCGACCCGTAGAGCAGCAGGGTCACGAGCGCCATCAGCACGCCCCAGAGCGCACCGTTTATCGCGCTGATCGCAAGCTCCTTGCGGAGCAGGTAACCGCGATTCCCTTCATTCAACTGCGACAGCGCGAGGCCCCGCACCACGAGTGCGACCGTCTGGTTGCCGGTATTGCCGCCGATGCTCGCGACGATCGGCATCAGCGTCGCAAGCGCCGCCAGTTGCGCGATCGATCCCTCGAACAGGCCGATGACCCGCGAGGCGATGAAGGCCGTGAAGAGATTGAGCCCGAGCCAGAACCAGCGCTTGCGTCCGCTCGCCCAGATCGGCCCGAACAGGTCGATGTCGTCGCTGAGGCCGACCTGGCTCAGGGACTGCCTGAAGGAGTCCTCCGCGAGGCGATCCACCACCCGGTCGACGGTCACCCATCCGACAACCTGCTTGTGCAGGTTGACGACCGGCGCCGAAATGAGGTCGTAGCGCTCGAACGCCTGTGCCGCTTCGCCCGCGGCATCCGTGGTCGCGAAGTACACCGGGTCTCGATTCATGACGTCTGCGACCGTGATCTTCGGGTCGCCGAACAGCAGCCGCGAAAGTTGCAGCACGCCTTGCAGCACGTTTTCGCGATCGACGACGTAGATTGCCGTGAGCTGCTCCGGCAACTCGCGGCCGCTGCGCAAGACGTTGATCGCCGCCTCCAGCGTCAGGTCGTCGCGCACCGTCACGACGTCGGTTTCCATCAGCGCGCCGACGCTGTCAGGCGGGAACGACAACGCGGTCTGCACCTGCTGCCGCTCCGTGCTGTCGAGCAGCGCGAGCACACGGCGACGGCGCGCCTTCGGCAGGTTCTCGACCAGGTCCGCGAAATCGGTCGACGGCAGCTGCCTGCCGAGTGCGAGCAGTTCGTCGTCCTCGAGCAGCGCCACCAGTGGGGCACGCACCGACGCGGCGAGTTCCAGCAGGATCGTGCCGCGGCGCTCCTTGCGGATCAGTTGCCAGGCGCCATCCCGTTGCTCGCCGGGCAGGCTCTCCAGCACGAACGCCGCGTCCGCCGGGTGCAGCCGGTTGAGGCGGGTCTCCAGCTCGACCGCGTGCTGGCGGGCAACCAGCGCCTGCACCAGTTCC
>DATBSX010000129.1:0-13439 GCA_036559565.1 Steroidobacteraceae bacterium
GAGGCCGACGACATCGACATCGAGCAGCTGAAGTGGGTGGTCCTGATGGTGCTTTTCAGCCAGCCGGGACAGGAAAACGCCTACCAGCGGATGGAAGACCTGGTGTTCGACGAGCGTCGGGACGCGATGCACTGAACGCCAACGGCCCGGGCAGGCAGAAGAGCCGCGGTCGGGCCCGCGGCTTTGGCGTTTTTAGGGACGACAGGAATCAGACCTCGTAAATGAGCGCAAACCTCGTCATCGTCGAGTCGCCGGCCAAGGCGAAAACGATCAAGAAGTACCTCGGCCCGGACTTTGAAGTCCTGGCCTCGTACGGCCACGTGCGCGACCTCATCGAGAAGGAAGGCGCGGTCAACCCCGAGCGCAACTTCGAGATGAAGTACCAGCTCATCGACAAGAGCAAGCCGAAGATCGACGCGATCGAGCGCGCGATGAAGAAAGCGGGCGCGCTCTACCTCGCGACCGACCCGGACCGCGAGGGCGAGGCGATTTCCTGGCACCTGTCCGAGATCCTGAACGAGCACGGCGCGCTCGAGGGCAAGGAACTCAAGCGCGTGCGCTTCTACGAGATCACGAAGAACGCCGTGCGCGCGGCAGTCGAGCAGGCCGAGAGCGGCGTCAACCAGAACCTGGTGAATGCCTACAAGGCCCGCCGCGCACTCGACTACCTGGTCGGCTTCAACCTCTCGCCGCTGCTGTGGAAGAAGATCAAGCCGGGACTCTCCGCGGGGCGCGTGCAGAGCGTCGCGCTGCGGCTCATCTGCGAGCGCGAGGCGGAGATCCAGAAGTTCCTGCGCCAGGAATACTGGACGATCGAGGCGGACGCGTCGAAGGAGTCGGCGCGCTTCCCGGCGCGGCTCACCGAGTTCCGCGGCGAGAAAGTCGAGGCCGACACGCAGAAGGCGCGCTTCTCGATCACGAACGAGGGCGATGCGCGCGACGCCGAGCGCACGATCCTCGCGGCCGCGAATGGCGTCCTCACTGTCGAGAGTGTCGAGCGCCGGCCCAAGCGCCGCAACCCGCCGCCGCCCTTCACGACCTCGACGCTGCAGCAGGAGGCCGCGCGCAAGCTCGGTTTCACGGCGCGGCGCACGATGCAGTCCGCGCAGAAGCTCTACGAAGCGGGCTTCATCACCTACATGCGCACGGACTCGGTCAACCTCTCGGCCGAGGCGGTGCGCGAGATCCGGGAAACGATCAAGGCGAACTTCGGCGACAAGGCCCTCTCCGACGGCATCAACGAATACAAGACGAAGGCGAAGAACGCGCAGGAAGCGCACGAGGCAATCCGCCCGACGGACGCGAGCGCGACGCCGCAGAAAGCCGAGCACGACGTGCACGACGCCGACCAGCGCCGCCTCTACGCGCTCGTGTGGAAGCGCGCGATCGCCTGCCAGATGGCGCCGGCGGTCTTCGACACGGTTGCCGTGGACCTCGTCGCCGGCGACCCGAAGGCGGCGACCGGCGCGGCGCGGCACGTGTTCCGCGCGAACGGCCAGACGCTGCTGGAACCCGGCTTTCTCGCGGCGTACCACGAGGACCACGACGAGGATGAGACCGACGTCGAGAGCGAGGACGACACGCGCCTGCCGGCGCTGGAGATCGGCGAGCGCGTCGCCCTCGAGGCGATCCGGCCGGAGCAGCACTTCACGCAACCGCCGCCGCGCTACACCGAGGCGAGCCTCGTCAAGTCGCTCGAGGCCCACGGCATCGGCCGGCCCTCGACCTACGCCTCGATCATCGAGACGCTGCGCTACCGCCGCTACGTCGAGATGAGCGGGCGCGCCTTCATCCCGACCGACATCGGCAAGATCGTCAGCAAGTTCCTGGTCAAGTACCTCGGCACCTACGTCGAGTACGGATTCACCGCGCAGATGGAGGACGTGCTCGACGAGATCAGCAACGGCGAGAAGGAGTGGCAGAAGGAGCTCGGCCGCTTCTGGAAGCCGTTCCGCGAGCGCGTCGACCACATCGGCAAGACGGTCACGCGCGAGGAAGTCGCCGAGTCCCGCGAGATCGGCAAGGACCCGGTTTCCGGCAAGCCAATCGCCGTGCGCATGGGCCAGTACGGGCCGTTCGTGCAGCAGGGCACGCGCGACGACGTCGAGAAGCCGCGCTTCGCGAGCCTCCTGCCCGGCCAGCACATGGACGACGTCTCGCTCGCGGACGCGCTGATGCTCCTGTCCCTGCCGCGCGACCTCGGCCAGGCGCAGGACGGCACGCCGATCAGCGTCGGCCGCGGCCAGTTCGGCCCGTACGTGAAGTTCGGCGCCAAGTACGCCTCAATCAAGGAGGACGACCCGTTCACGCTGACGCTGCCGCGCGCGATCGAGATCGTCGAGGCGAAGCTGGCGGCCGACCGCGAGCGCACGATCCAGGATTTCCCGGACGCCGGCATCCAGGTGCTGAAGGGCCGCTACGGCCCCTACGTCACCGACCGGAAGAAGAACGCGAAGGTCCCGAAGGACCGGGATCCCGCCTCGCTCACGCTCGAGGAGTGCCAGGCACTGATCGCCGCCGCGCCCGAGCGCAAGGGCCGTTTCGGGCGGCGCGTGAAGAAAGCCGCGGAGCCCGCGGCCGCGCTGCCTGCGACGGAGGCCGCACCGAAGCGCGCACGCAAGAAGGCCGCTGCGGCGGATCCTGCGGCGGATCCTGCGGCGGCGAAGCCTGAAACAGCGGCGAAGCCCGTGAAAGCGCCGAAACCGAAAGCCGCGAAGAAAAAGACGCGCGCAAAAAGCGCGAAGTCCGAAGAACCCGTTACCGGAGGCTGAGCGATGAGCGATCGCGTCGCGGTGCGCGCATGGCTCGCCGGATTGCACGAGAGCCTCGTCGCGGCGATCGAGCGGGCGGACGGCAGCGCGCGCTTCAGCCGCGACCGCTGGGAGCGCCCGGGCGGCGGCGGCGGCGAGACGCGCGTCATGCGGGACGGCGCGCTCATCGAGCAGGGCGGGATCAACTTCTCCGAGGTGACGGGTACGAACCTGCCGGCCTCGGCGACGCAGGAACGCCCGGCGCTCGCCGGCGCGCCGTTCTCGGCGATGGGCGTCTCGCTCGTGCTGCACCCGAAGAACCCGCACGTGCCGACGACGCACCTGAACCTCCGCTTCTTCATCGCGGAGCCGCCGGGCGCCCCGCCCGTGTGGTGGTTCGGCGGCGGCTTCGACCTCACGCCCTTCTATCCCGTGCGCGAGGACGTGCTGCACTGGCATCGCACGGCGCGCGAAGCCTGCGCGGCCATCGCGGGCGGCTACGAGAAGTACAAGGCCTGGTGCGACCGCTATTTCTTCCTGCCGCACCGGAACGAGACGCGTGGCGTCGGCGGCCTCTTCTTCGACGACCTCAGCGCACCCTCCTTCGAGGCCTGCTTCGTGTTCGCGCGCGCGGTCGGCGAAGCCTTTCCGCGGGCCTGGCTGCCGATCGCGGAGCGGCGGCGCGCGACGCCGTTCGGCGAGCGCGAGCGCGCGTTCCAGCTGCTGCGGCGCGGGCGCTACGTCGAGTTCAACCTCGTCTACGACCGCGGCACGCTCTTCGGCTTGCAGACCGGCGGGCGCGCGGAATCCATCCTGATGTCGCTGCCGCCGCTCGTGCGTTGGGAATACGGCTGGACGCCGGAGCCGGGCTCGGCGGAAGCCGCGCTCCTCTCCGAGTACCTGCGCCCACACGACTGGCTCGGCGAAGCGTGAAGTACCGGCACGGGTTTCATGCCGGCAACTTCGCCGACGTGACGAAGCACGTCGTGCTCGTCGCCGCGCTCCTGCGGCTCACGGAGAAGGACCGCCCGCTCTTCCTGCTCGAGACGCATGCGGGTCGCGGCCGCTACGAGGTCAGCGCGCGCAGCGGCGAAGCGGAGCACGGGATCGGCCGGCTGCTGGCCGCGAAACCCGCAATGCAGCATCCGGCGCTCGCGCGCTACCGCGAGATCGTGCGCGGCATGAACCCCGGCGGGGAACTGCGCATTTACCCGGGCTCTCCCCTGATCGAGGCCGCGTTCCTGCGCGCCGGCGATCGCGCGGCTTTCTGCGAATTGCAGGAAGGAGAAGCCGAGGGCCTGCGCTACGAACTGCACGGTGACGCGCGGATCGGCGTGCACTGCCGGGACGGATTCGAGGCACTCGGCGCCCTCGTGCCACCGCCCGAGAAACGCGGGCTCGCGCTCATCGACCCGCCCTACGAGGAAACGGACGCCGACTTCGCGCGTGTCGCCGAAGCGCTCGCCGCCGCGGCGCTGCGCTGGCCGCAAGGCGTGCTGATGGCCTGGTATCCGATCAAGCAAGGCGAAGTCGCGGCGCGCCTGCACCGCAAGCTGCTGGCCGCCGGCGTCAGGCGGTTGCTCGCCGCGGAGCTCTGCGTCCATCCCGACGATTCGCGCGCGGGGCTGAACGGCTCCGGGATCGTGACGATCAATCCGCCCTGGCATTTCGAGCAGGACCTGCACCAGCTCCTGCCGGCGCTGCACGCCGTGCTCGCCGAGCACGGCTCGGGACGCACGCGCGTCGCCCTGCTCGCGGGCGAGTGACGACGCGGGCCTAGCGGCCCCAGTCCACCGCGTCGAAGACTTTCTGCGCGACCGCGTCGAGGTTCGCGATGCCCTGCCCGACGATGGCGATGCTGCCTTTCGGCGCGGGCATCACGACGCCCTCGTATCCTTGCTCGTCGATGTGGAAAGGCTCTGAGATCGTGCGGTGCCGCAGCATCAGCACGGTGACCGGGCCGCCCGGCGTGCGCACGACGAGGTGCGGCACCACGCGCCCGTCGAAGATGCAGCGTGCGGCGAAGGTCACGTCGCCGACGTCCGGCCGCAGCCGCGTGCCGTCCGGGTCCAGCACCTGGGCGAGGGCCGCCGGCGTGAGCGGCGCCGTGGTGTCCATCGTGCCGGGCTCGTGCCGGATGTGCCCGATGACCTCGCGGGCGATCGACGCGCGCGGCGCGGACAGGAGCAGCACGATCCCGACGGCCGTGCCCGCGACAAGGCTCGCCGCAATCGCAAGCAGCCGCCGGCGCGATGCGTCGGCGGGCGCCTCGACGGGTTCCTGCGGCTTCGCAGGCAGGCTGACCTTCAGCGCGCGCTCGATCAGCGCGTCCATCGCGCGCAGCTCATCCTGGTAGCGTGCGCAGGCGGGGCAGTCGCGACGATGCTCCAGGACGCCCGCTTCCGCGGCCGCGGGCTCGGCGCCGACGCGCCGCCTGAACTCGAGGCAGGCCATCATGGCGCGGCCTCCGGCGCGAGGCCGAGCTGCTGGCGCAGCTGCGCCCGCGCGCGAAACAGCCGCGTCAGCACCGCACCCTGCTGCATGCCCATCATCTCCGCGATTTCCTTCGTCGAGTAGCCGAGCAGGACCTGCATCACGAGCGGCTCGCGGTAATCTTCCTCGAGGCGGAAGATCGCGCTGCGCATCTCTTCGACCCGCTCGTCTTCCGGCGCCGCGAGCGCGGCCGATTCGGCGGCGATCAGCGCATCCACGTCGGCAAGCTCGGGGCGCTTCTTCTCGTAGGTCCGCGCGAGCTCGCGGCGCACGATCGTGAGCAGCCAGGCCTTCGCCTTGCTCTCGTCCGTCAGCGAATCGAACGACTTCCACGCCCTCAACATCGACTCCTGGACCACGTCCTCGGCAACGCCCCGGTCCCTTGCCAGCCACCAGGCGAACCGCAAGAGGTCGGGCCGGAGGCTTTCGCACAACGTGCCGAAACGACGACGCCGGTCCGTATCTCCGTCCGCACGGTTCATGTATAAAGACCGGCCATAGTCACGGGTTATTTCCGGCCTTCGATGGGCCAATTTACCGCAGGAAGAGCGGCGCCAGGAACCTGATGGGTCGCAGAGCGACGGGAAAATTTCCGGGTACCCGCCTGCGGCGCATGCGGCGCGACCCTTTTTCGCGGCGGCTCGCACGCGAGACGAAGCTGACGCCCGACGACCTGATCCAGCCCCTGTTTGTGATCGAGGGCCAGGGCCGGCGGGAACCCGTCGCCTCGATGCCGGGCATCGAGCGGCTCGCGATCGACCTTCTCGTTGCGGAAGCCGGCCGGCTCCACGCGCTCGGCATCCCGGCGATCGCCCTGTTCCCGGTGCCGGATCCGGAATCGAAGAGCGAGGACGGGCGCGAGGCCTGGAACCCGGAGGGACTCGTGCAACGCGCGGTGCGCGCGCTGAAGAAAACCGTGCCGCAGCTCGGCGTCATCACCGACGTCGCCCTCGATCCCTACACGACTCACGGCCAGGACGGCCTCATCGATGCGTCCGGCCACGTGCTGAACGACGCCACGGTCGACGCGCTGGTGCGCCAGGCGCGCTCGCAGGCCGCCGCGGGCGCGGACGTCGTTGCGCCCTCCGACATGATGGACGGGCGCATCGGCGCGATCCGCGCCGCGCTCGAGGAAGACGGCCGTCATGACACCCGCATTCTCGCGTATTCGGCGAAGTACGCCTCCTGCTTTTACGGACCGTTCCGCGACGCCGTCGGTTCCGCCGCCACGCTCGGCAAGTCCGACAAGGCGAGTTACCAGATGGATCCCGCGAACAGCGACGAGGCGATCCGCGAGGTCGCGCTCGACATCGAGGAAGGCGCCGACATCGTGATGATCAAGCCAGGCCTGCCCTACCTCGACATCGTGCGCCGCGTGAAGGACAAGTTCGGCGTGCCGACTTTCGTCTACCAGGTGAGCGGCGAGTACGCGATGATCGCGGCGGCCGCCGCGAACGGCTGGATGGACGAGAAGAAGACGGTGCTCGAGAGCCTCGTCTGCATCAAGCGCGCGGGCGCCGACGGCATCCTGAGCTACTATGCGGGGCGCGTCGCGGCGTGGCTGCGCATTGAGGCGAACCAGTGACGATCAACACGGGCCCGGGCCGTTATGCGCTGTTCGGCCACCCGGTCAGCCACAGCTGGTCGCCTTTCATCCACGGCCTGTTTGCGCGCCAGTTCGACCACATCGTGGACTACAAGGTCCAGGACGTGGCGCCGGGCGACTTCCGTCACGCCGTCATCAACTTCTTCGTGCAAGGAGGCGGCGGCGCGAACGTGACGCTGCCGCACAAGCCGGCCGCCGCCGAGATCGTGAACGACCTGTCGGCGCGCGCCGAGCGCGCGCGCGCGGTCAACACGATCGTGCGCCGGAGTTCGACCGAGCTCTACGGCGAGAACACCGACGGCGTCGGCCTCGTCACCGACCTGACGCGCAACCTCGGCGTGAAGCTCGAGGGCGCGCGCCTCCTGATCCTCGGCGCCGGCGGCGCGACGCGCGGCGTGCTCGCGCCGCTCCTCGAGCAGGAGCCGCGCGAGGTGCGCATCGCGAACCGCACGCCCGAGCGCGCCAAGACGCTTCGCGACGAGTTCTCCGACCTCGGCGAGATCTCCGCCTCGGGGTTCTCCGAAGTGGACGATCGCCCCTGGGACGTCGTGGTCAATGCGACGGCCGCGAGCCTTGCGGGCGAGGTGCCCGAGCTGCCGCCGCGCTCGATCGGGCGCGACACGGTCTGCTACGACATGGCCTACGGCCGCGGCGATACGGCCTTCATGCGCTGGGCGGCCGAGCGCGGCTCGAAGCACGCGTACAAGGGCTGGGGCATGCTCGTCGAGCAGGCCGCCGAATCCTATCTCCTGTGGCACGGCGTGCGCCCGGAGACGAAGCCGGTGATGGGAGCGCTCGACCGGCTTTAGTATTTCAGGTAGTCGTTCTTCAGGTTGACGTAGTGCGCCGCGGATTCCGCAAGGAAGGCGATTTCCTTCGACTCGAGCGCGCGCTGCTGGCGCGCCGGGCTCCCGACCCACAGCGTGCGCGGCGGCAACCGCTTGCCGGCCGGAACGAGCGCGCCCGCGCCGACGATCACCTCGTCACCGATGACGGCGCCGTCCATCACGATCGCGCCCATGCCGATCAGGCAGCGCCGGCCGACGGTGCAGGCATGCAGGATCACGCCGTGGCCGACCGTGCACTCCTCGCCGATCACGAGCGGGATGCCGTCGCCGCCGGCGAGACGCGCGCTCGCGACGTGCAGGACGCTGCCGTCCTGGATGCTGGTGCGCGCGCCGATCGAGATCGCATTCACGTCGCCGCGCACGACGGCGCCCGGCCAGATCGAGGAATCCTCGCCGATCGTCACGCGGCCGATCACGGTCGCGGCCGGGTCGATCCAGACTCCATGCCCGATGTCGGGCCGCCACTCGAGATAGGGACGGATATTCATCCGGGCAGCGTCACGAGCTCTTCCGCGCTGGTCGGATGGATCGCGACCGTGTCGTCGAAGTCGCGCTTGGTCGCGCCGAGACGCAAGGCCACGGCGAATCCCTGCAGGAGCTCGTCCGCACCCATGCCGATCGCGTGCAGGCCGACGACGCGCCGCTCCCGGCCTTCCGTCACGAGCTTCACCTCGGCGCGGCGGCGGCGCTCGGTGATGCCGTGATAGAGCGGCATGAAGTCATGCCGGAACACTTCGACCTCTTCCGCAAACGCAGCACGGGCTTCCGCCTCGGTGAGCCCGACCGTGCCGATCGGCGGATGGCTGAAGACGACGGTCGGGATCAGCCGGTAGTCGAGATGCCGCTCGGGCTCGCCGCCGAACAGGCGATCCGCGAGCCGCCTTCCGGCCGCGATCGCGACGGGCGTGAGTTCGCTGCGGCCGGTGACGTCGCCGATCGCGTGAATGCCGGCGACATTCGTATCCTGGCGATGGTCCGTCGCGACTTCGCCGCGCGGGCCGAGAGTGACACCCGCCTGCCCGAGCCCCAGGCCCGCGCTGTTCGGCGTGCGGCCGATCGCCCACATCACGCAATCGAAGGGCCCGAGCGCCTGCCCGCCCGCGAGACGCAGACGCTTCCCATCACCCGCAGTCTCGAGCGCGAGAGGCACGATGTACGGCACGATCTCAATGCCGTCCGCCTCCATGGCCGCCATGAGCCGCGTGGAGAGCATTTCGTCGAAGGAACGCAGCACGCGGTCGTAGCGGATCGCGAGGGTCACGCGGGCGCCGAGCGCCGCGAAGACGCCCCCGAGTTCGGCCGCGACGTAGCCGCTGCCGATGATCGCGATCGAGCGCGGCATGCTTTCGAGGGTGAAGAAGCCGTCAGAGGTGATTGCGGCCGCGGCACCCGGCAGTTCCGGCACGAGCGGCCGGCCACCGGTCGCGACCACGATGTGCCTCGTCGCGTGCACCGCGCCGCCGATCCTGACGCGACCCGGCGCCTCGACGTGCGCGCGCTCGCGAAAGAGCGTCGCGCCCCTTCGCTCCAGGTTCTCCAGGTAAATGCCGCGCAGCTTTTCGACATAAGCGTCCCGCCGTTCCTTGAGCGCCGCCCAGTCATGGCGCGCGGGCTCGAGCGTGAAGCCGTAATCCGCCGCATCCACCAGGGCGTGCGCGAGGTCCGCCGCGTGGTACATGATTTTCTTCGGCACGCAGCCGACGTTGACGCAGGTGCCGCCGAGGGCGCCCGGTTCTGCGACCGCCGCGCGTGCGCCGTGGCGTGCGGCGCGCTGGGCGCAGGCGAGCCCGCCGCTGCCGCCGCCGATCACGATCAGGTCCCACGATTGCGTCATGCTCTTCCCGCGCGGATGCCGCGAGGGCCGATGATATACTTGAACCGATCATGGCCTGGATCCTCATGCTGGCGTTCGCGGCACTCGCCGCGGCGGTCGTGGCCGCCGCGCGCCGCGGCCTCTCGGCCCTGCAGGATTCCCACGACGAGGCCTGGAGCACGCTCGAGTCCCAGCTCGAGAAGCGCCACGAACTCATGATCCGGATCGTCGGCCTTTGCTCGCGGCTCATGAAATACGAGCGCGATACGCTTGACCGCGTGACGACCACCGGCAGCGCCGTGATCGCGGCGGCGCGGCGGCGCAACATGCCGGCGCTCGCGGCCGCCGACAAGTCGTATCGCATCGCCGCCGGGGCGCTGTTCACGCTCGCCTCGAACTACCCGCAATTCGGCACCAGCGCAGCGTTCTCGGCGCTGCGCGAACGCGCTGCGACACTCGAGGCTCGGGTGGACGAGAAACGAGAGCAATACAACGGCGCGGTCAGCGTGCTGAATTTCCGCTGCCAGGCGTTTCCCCACCGCTGGGTCGCGCGCTCGATGGGCCTGCGGCCCGCCCCGTTCCTTTCCTGAAACCCGGGCAGGTCGCGATGCGCTTTTCGACCTGGAACGTCAACTCGCTGCGGGTGCGCATGGAGCACCTCGGCCGCTGGCTGGCCGACAACGCGGTGGACGCCATCGCGCTGCAGGAATTGAAGCTCGCCGACGAGCACTTCCCGTGCGCGGAAATCGAGGCGCTCGGCCTGCACGCCGCCTGCTACGGCCAGAAAACCTACAACGGCGTGGCGATCCTTTCGCGTACGCAGCCGCAGGACATCGCGATGGGCATCCCCGGGGACAGCGACCCGCAGCGCCGCGTCATCGCGGCGACCATCGGGCCCGTGCGACTCGTGAACGTCTACGTGCCGAATGGCCAGGCCGTCGATTCCGAGAAATACACCTACAAGCTCGCCTGGCTCGAGCGGCTGCGCGCCTACCTCGCCGCGCTCCTTCAGGAGCATGAGCACGTGCTGGTCGTCGGCGACTTCAACATCGCGCCGGAAGATCGCGACGTGCACGACCCGGCCGCCTGGGAGGGCTCGGTGCACGTGAGCCCGCCCGAACGCGAAGCGCTCGCGCGGATCGCCGCACTGGGTTTTTCCGACCTCTTCCGCCAGTTCGAGCAGCCCGCAAAATCCTGGAGCTGGTGGGACTACCGCATGAATGCGTTTCGCCGCGACCACGGGCTTCGAATTGACCTGATGCTCGCCTCGAAAGCGCTCGCGAAGCGCTGCACGGCCTGCCACATCGATCGCAGTCCCCGCAGCTGGGAGCGACCCTCCGACCATGCCCCGGTGACGGCGGTATTTGACATAGGCTGAGCTGGAGGTTGTGATGCCGCGCATGTCCGTGGCACTACGGCGGGTAGAACCCGCCCCGGGGCGCGTAAAATCGGCCCCAGAACAACTACCCAAGAGGGCGCGCAGCCCCGTGCCAAGGCCTTGTCGCCGCAGCGATTTTGACGTCACCGATACGGTCCAGGTGAGTTCCCCGGCGGCCGTGCGCGAGGCGGTCCTCGAGCTCTATGCCGACACCTGGCCGGGCGCGCCGCGCGAGACGCTCGAGACCGCGCTCCGGGATTTCGAGAGCCTCTTCACCGGGCAGACGCCCGGGTACCTCGGCGTCGATACCGTCTACCACGACCTGCAGCATTCGCAGGACGTCGTGCTCGCGATGGCGCGGCTCCTGGCGGGCTACGAGAAAAGCCACCCGGACGGCCCGCGGCTCGGCGCCGAGCGCGGGCTCGTCGCGCTGATCACGGCCCTCTTCCACGATTCCGGATATATCCGCGAGACGGGCGAGGCCGGGATCTCGAACGGCGCCGTGTTCACGCGCAACCACGTGACGCGCAGCGCGCGTTACCTCGCGAAGTACCTGCCGAATGCGGGCCTTGCGCAGTGGGTTCCGGTCGCGACGCGCATTGTCCACTTCACCGGCTATGAAGTGCCGCTCGACCTGCTGCGCGTCGCCGACGCGCGCGACCGGCTGGCGGGTCACCTGCTCGGCACGGCCGACATGCTCGCGCAGATGGCGGACCGCTGCTACCTGGAGAAATGCCGCGACCGGCTCTATGCCGAGTTCGTCCTCGGCGACGTCGCGGTGCACGCGGGTGCGGAGGGCGTCAAGGTTCTCTATGGATCTGGTCTCGACCTGCTGCGCCAGACGCCGAAATTCATCGCCACGACGATCGACACCCGCCTCGGCACCGCTTTCGGCCACAGTTACCGCTACGTCGAGCCGCTCTACGGCGGCGACAACCCGTACATGAACGCGATCCGCCAGAACGTCCAGTACCTGAAGGGACTCACGCGCGGCAGCCGCTGGCCGATGCTGCGCCGGAACCCGCCGGTGTTCACGGTCGAGTCAAACGCCATGGACGGCGTGCGCACGCTCCTCGTCAAGCACCTGAAGGAAGTCTTCGGCGGGCCGCAGGCCGCCGTCAGCCCGGCCTGAGACGCGCGTAGCGCGAGCGCATGCGCGGCGGTGCATCCACATCCAGCAGATAGCGCTCCCGGATCACGGGCAGCCGCTGAAGGATCTCCGCCTCGCCTTCCACGCCCTGGCCCGCGACCGCCTGCGCAAGGAGCGCAACTGTCATCTTCGCGAGCGCAAGCCGTGCGACCGGCGCGTAGGACAAGTGCCAGGGCTCCGGCTGCACGCCGCGGCCGCGGCGCGTATAGGGCCGGTAAAAGCCGAAGCGGCGCATGTTCGCGCCCAGCCAGGCCGAAAGTGACGCGAACGCGCCGCCGCGCCGGTATTCATCGAGTTCGAGGCGGAGCTTGTAGCCCGCCGCCATGACGCCCCCGTCGGCGACGTCCACCTCGCTGCCCCAGTGGTGCCGGCTCATGCCGGGCAGCGCCGACCAGAGCAGGATGGTCTCGACGCGCGCGCCGGGCGCAAGGGCCGTCATGTCCACGCGCCGGCCGGCCTTGTCGAGCGCTGGCCGTTCGCCGCGGTACTTCGCGTTCCAGATCGCGCGTTGGCGCTCGAAGTCACGGAAGGAAGACACCGGCATCAAGTCGAAGCCTGCACCCGCAGCCGCCGCACGCATTGCAAGAAACGGCCGCACGGCCGCCTTATGCAAGATGCAGCGCGGCTCCCCGATTTCGACGAGGTGTCCGCGGTCCCTGCCGGTCAATTGCCTGGCGTTCAAGCGCGGTATGATGAGGGCTTCCGCTGGGGGCGCCAAGGGACCATGGCCGCATTCCTGAACCAGTACTGGCCGATGTTGGCACTCGGGCTCGTCGTGGTCGTCACGGCCGTGTCGGCCTGGCGATTCCGGTGGCGCATCGCCGAACCGCTCGCCAGCGTGCTGAAGTCCGTCGAGCGGCTCTCGAGCGGCGACTGGCAGACGCGCGTCGAGGTGCCGCCGGGCCGCGTCGGGCGCTCACTTGGCAGCGCGCTCGAGCGACTGCGCATCAATCTCTCCGACCACGCGGCCACCGGCCGCGCACTCGACATCATGCTGGACAGCATGAACGACGCCGTCTTCCTGACGTCGCCGGACGGCCTCATCAAGCGCGTCAATCTCGCGGCGACGCAATTGCTCGGCTGGTCCCAGATGGAGCTTCTCGGCCGCGAACTCGCCTACGTCATCTCCGACCAGGACCGCACGACCTTCAACATCGAGCAGGCGACGAACGAGATGCTCGAGCTCACGATGCGGACCCAGGCCGGGCAGACGATACCGGTGTCGCTCTCGGGCTCGGTCATGTCCGCCGAGGATCCGCGCTTCCAGGGCTGCATCTTCGTCGCGCGCAACATCACCGAGCGCAAGCGCGCCGAACGGCGCATCCGCTACCTGGCCCGCTACGACACGCTCACCAAGATCCCGAACCGGCTCCAGTTCCAGCATTCGCTGCAGCAGGCGAT
>DATBSX010000130.1:0-7758 GCA_036559565.1 Steroidobacteraceae bacterium
CCGGCAAGCACACGATCGTGTACGAGTTCTTCCCGGACGAGGCGAAGCCGGGCACCGGCGGCAAATCGACGCTCAGCATCGACGGCCGGCTCGTCGCCGAGGGCCATATCGCGAAGACCCAGCCCTTCATGTTCTCCGCCGACGAGGGTGTGGACGTCGGCGTCGACAACGAGACGATGGTCTCCGACGACTACAAACTCGGCGCCACGGATTTCAAGGGCGAAATCGTCAAGGTGACCGTCGCCCAGCTCTGAGGCGGATCGCCGGGCAAAAAAATGCGCCCGCTGCCGCAAGGCAGCGGGCGCTTTCTTTTCGTCCGGCTCAGTTCCGGTCGATTTCCGCGAGCAGGTCCTTGGCGTCGTAGACCTTCTCGAGCGCGGTCCGGATGTAGGCCGGGTGCACGCCGATCGAGCGGTTCATCCGCTCGTCGAACCAGTAGCTGCCCGAGATCGAGTGGATGTTGCCGTCGAAGGCGAGCCCCACGATCTCTCCCTTCGCGTTCAGCATCGGGCTGCCGGAGTTGCCGCCGACGATGTCGTTGTCGGTCGTGAAGTTCGCCCGCGTCGTCATGTCCAGGCGGTCCTTCGCGGCCATCCAGCGCGGGGGGATCTTGAACGGCGGCTCGCCGGTCGCGCGCTCGTACGCGCGTGAGAGCTCGGTCCACGGGCGCACTTCCTGGCCCTTCTCGACCCAGCCTTTCATCGCGCCGTAGGAGAGGCGAAGCGTGAAAGTGGCATCCGGGTAGATGCTCGTGCCGTACTCGGCGAAGCGCGCTTTCGCGATCTCTTCCTGGCCGCGCTGCGTCGGGCCATCGACCTCTTCCTCGAACTGCTTGCGCAGCGCCCGCGCGTCCGGGTCCACCGCGGCCGCGAGGCGGATCATCGGGTCCTTGCTCGCGTCGATCGCGGCCTGCCCGCCCTCGTAGAGGGCAACGCGCGCGGAAGCATCGCCGAGCGTGCTCTGGCGCACGAGGCGGTTGGCGAGCGTGTCCGGCGAATCGTTGCCGAATACGCGGCGCACGACCGGGTCGTCCGGCCCAAGCCACTCGCGCATGCGCTCGAGGCCGAAGGAAAGCCGCAGCACCTCGAAGTCCGGGTAGATCGGCGCGTCGGCCTTCAGGTTCTGCAGCACCGCCGGCAGCCGCGACTCCGTGTACTCGGGCAGGCGCGTCTCGTTCGGCTTCGCGCGCTCGGCCGCGGAGCGCACGAGCGCGCGTGCGTGGGCGAAGAGCTGGCTGTTGAACGCGGCCGAGCCCTCGATGAAGGAATGCCGCACGAGTATGTTGCGCCAGGTGTCCTGCGCCTTCGCGATCTCGTCCCAGGCGCCGCTCGCCGAGGCGAGCGAGGCATTGCCGGCGACGGAATTGCGCAGCGCCTTTTCCTTCGCGCCGGCATTCTCGAGCAACGCCGGGTCGAGCAGCGCATCGAACTGCTTGCGCCGCACCTTGATCGCGTTCTCGATCTGGTTCAGGTACGACTCCGCGGTGCGGCGCGGCTCGTCGCCCGTCTTCGAGTACTGGATCATGCGGCCGCGCAGCTCCGAGTAGCGGAGCAGCCAGAACGGCAGGTAGGTGTCGCGCTGCAGTGCGAGCTGAGACGTGGTCAGGAGGCGATCGGTATCGCCCGGGTGGCCGGAGACGAACACGGGATCGCCGGGCTGGGCGCCCGCCCAGTTGAAGCGCAGGTGGTTCGGCGTCTTCGCCGGCTTGCCGTTCTCGTAGGCGCGCAGGATCGACATGTCGAGGCACCAGCGCGGGAACTGGAAGTTGTCCGGGTCGCCGCCGAAGGCCGCGATGTCGCGCTCCGGCACGAAAACGAGGCGCACGTCGTCGTAGCGGCGGTACTTGTAGAGCCAGTGCTGGCCGCCCTGGTAGAGCGCAACGCGTTCGCACTTGAGCGCGCCGCCCTTGGCCTTCTTCGAATCCTCCTCGCAGGCCTGCTCGAGTTTGGTGAGCGCGGCGCGGCGGGCCTCGACGACCTTGTCCGGCGCCACGCCCGCGAGCGCGGCGGCGACCTTGGCAGTCACGTCTTCGGTGCCGACCAGCACCGACACGGCGTCTTCCTCGCACTTGACCTCTTTCTCGCGCGTGCCGGCGAGGAAGCCATCGGTGTTGAGGTCATTGCCTTCGGAGGAAATCTGGGAGACGCAATCCTCGGCGCAGTGATGGTTCGTGAGGATCAGGCCGTCGCCCGAGATGAAGGAGCCGGTGCAGCCCGTCTCGAGGCGCACCGTCGACTCGCGCACGTGGTTGAGCCAGGCGGCATCGAGCTTGACGCCGTATTTCTGCTCAATGGCGGCGGCGGGCGGATTGTCGAAGGTCCACATGCCTTCGTCGGCGGCCGCTGAAAACGCCGCAAGCGCGGCCAGCGCGGCGAGCGCCGCGGTCGAAAGGAACTTCATCTGGAACCCCCGTGGAACCGCAGTGCCGCCGGCGGCGGCGAAGCGCCCATGGTACCGGTTAGCCGGCGTCCCGGGACAGGGCGAACCACCATTCGGCGCGGGAGGCAGGCCGTTCATCGTGCCGGGTCACGCGCGGCGGCGGGCGGTTGCCCGGGCGCGGCTCCCGGTCCGGCGATTGCGTGCCGGGGCAGGTGGCCCGCTCGGGGGCGAAATGCAGCGTGAGAAGCGCGGTCGCCGCGATCGGCTGGCCGTCGCGATAGGCCGGCGACAGCTTCGATCCGCGGGCGACCGTGAGCGCCGTGCGGTCGAAGAGCCCGGCCGGTTCCGCCGTGACTATGCGGGCCGCGCGCACCTGGCCGGAGGACTCGGTCTCGACTTCCAGCACGACGCGGCCGGTCAAGTGCCGCTCGCAGGCGGCCATCGGGAAAGGGGCGCTGGCGAGCAGCGTCGGCGGCACGACGTCGAGGCGGGTGTCGGGCAGGCGGAAGTCGAAGCGCCTCGTTTCATGGCGCAGCGCCGCGCTGCTTGTGGGTCCGTGCCAGCTGCGCACGGCGGCGAGCGCCGCCTTCTCGAACTCGCCGCGCGGCATCGCGGCGGAGAGTTTCGCGTTCTTGACGGCGCCGCCGGCGTCGAGGTCGTACTCGACTTCTGCGTAGCCCTCGATGCGCGTCTGCAGGAGCGCGGCCGGATAGACCGGTTGCGGCCGGTCGCCGCTGGAGAGGCCTTCGACGGTCGCCGCCGCGTCGGTGAGCGCAAAGCGCACGCGCGTGCGCAGGCGGCACTCGATCGCCTGGCCGTCCTGCGTCGCCGGCGAAAATCGCCAGCGACGCACGCCCTCGGCCGCGGCCTGCTCGAAGTAGCCGCGCGGTTCCGCGAGGACGATGTGCACCCAGCCGACGCTGCCATCGCGCAGCACGGTGAGCGCGACCTCGACCGTGCCTTCGATCCCGAGCTCGCGCACGGCCTGCGGGTACGGGGGCGCCTCGCGCTGGATCGGCTGCGGCGGCGTGATGTCTTTCTGCTCGCAGGGCACCCAGGCCCCGGCGGCCGGTGCGGCGAGCAGGAAGAGGGCCGCAAGCGTCGCGCGCATCATGTGGTCGTCAGCAGTAATTGCGTGCCCTCCGGCGCGACGAGGAGCGCATGCCGCGCGGCGTCGAGATTTCCCGGCAGCCGGCGCGCAAACTCGAAGCCGGCCTCCTTGAGCTTGCCGATGCGCGCGGGCATGTCGGCATCCGCGAACATCAGCGCGGGCCGCCTGAGCACGCCAGACAGCAGGAGCGCGACATTCAACGAGTCGCTCGTGAGGCCGATGTGCGGGTAGGGCTCGTCGCCTTCCTCGGCCGGCACGAAGCCGAGCCGCTCCCACTCGGCTTCCGCGCGCTTCATGTCGGCGACCGGCAGCACGAACTCCTCGAACCAGCCGAGGAGCGAAGTTTCGCCGGGGCCCTGCGGCGACGGCGAATGCGTGCGCGCCTCGAGCAGGCGAATCACCTGGCCCGCCGCTTCGAGGCTCGCTTCGTTGAAGACGTCTTCGCCGAGGCGCCGGTCGATGATCTCGACGCCGGCGCGCTCGATCGCGCCGATGTGCTCGAGGAGGTCGGGGAGCACGAAGGACAAGAGCGGCGACTGCGCGAGTTCGTGCCCGTGCAGGCCGATCGCGAGGCGCCCGTCGGCGACCGCCGCATACGGGTACGCGAAAGCCTCGCCCGTCGTGACCTGCGAAAACCCGAGCCGTTCGTAGAACGCGAGTGACTCCAGCACGTCCGGCGCGTGCACGCTGACTTCGTGGAAGCGGCCGATCACGCCAGGCGCTCCCGGACGAGGCGCGCGAGGCACTCAACCTGCGCGGCGGAGTCGTTGAGCGCCGGGATGTATTCGAAGTCGATCCCGCCGGCGTTGATGAAAGTCGCGGCGCCGCGGATCGCAATCTCCTCGAGCGTCTCGAGGCAGTCCACCGCGAAACCCGGGCAGGCGACCGCGAGGCGCAGGGTGCCTGCTTGCGCGAGCTCGCGCAGGCGATCCTCCGTGTAGGGCTCGAGCCAGCGCGCGCCCCCGACCCGCGACTGGAATGCGACCGACCACCGCTCCGCGGGCAGCGCGAGGCGCGCGGCGACGAGCCGGGCGGTCGTCTGGCACTGCCCGTCGTAGGGATCGCCCGCGGCCGCATAGCGGCGCGGGATGCCGTGAAACGAGAACACCAGATGATCGAAGGGCGTGCGCGCGGCGGCGATGCTCGCCGCCAGCGCCGCGACGTGGTCCGGCTCTGCGTGGTAGTCCTCGATCAGGAGCCGCTCGGGCGGCGCGGGCCAGCGCGCGAGCGCCGCGTCCACCCGGTCGAGCGCCGCGGCGGTCGTCGTCGCCGAATACTGCGGGTAGAGCGGGAGCACGACGAGCCGCCTGACGCCTGCCGATTGCAGCTTCTGCAGCGCATGGTCGATCGAGGGATTGCCGTAGGTCATGCCCATGGCGACTGCCGGCGGCTCGCCCGGCATGGCCGCGAATTTCTGCGCGAGTGCGCGCGTGAGCGCCTCGGTGCCGGTCAGGAGCGGCGAGCCCGCGGGCGTCCAGATCTCGCGGTAGGCCCGCGCGCTCTTTTCGGGGCGGAACGGCAGGATGAACGTGCGCAGCACGAGCTGCCAGGGCAGGCGCGGCAGGTTGACGACCCGCGGGTCCGAGAGGAACTCCGCGAGGAAGCGGCGAACGGCCTCGGTCGTCGGCGCATCGGGCGTGCCGAGATTGACGACGAGGACGCCGGTGTCGGACGGCATGCCCTCAAGATACCCGAAGCACTGCGTGCGCGGTACGAAGGCCGCGGGCGAAAAAACGGCCGGAAGCGCGAGCTCCCGGCCGGTTCAAGCGCGTGACGGGATCAGAAGCTGGCGCGAACGTACGCGAGAATCGAGGACGAATCGCTGCCGTCCTGGTACTCGGCACCGAGCGCCCAGGTCTTGTTGAAGTGGAAGCGGCCACCGACGAAGAACGCGGTGTCGTCGCCGGCGTCGCTGAGATCCGTGTAATTGACGCCGCCTTCGAGTTCGACCGCGTCGCCAACCCGGCCGCGCAGGCCCAGGCCCACGAAGTAGCCGTTATCGTCGGCATTGAGCCCGCCACCGGCGTCGAGGTTGACCTCGGTGTAGCCCACCCCGCCGACGAGGTCGAGGCTTGGGGTGAATGCGTAATGTCCGCCGAGGCCGACTGAGATGCCTTCGATGTCGATGCCCTGGACGCTTTGGGACGAGTACCCTGCGGACACGAACCAGTTTTCCGCGAAGCCGAAAGAGCCGCTTAGGCCAAAGCCGTCGGCCGAGGGACCGACGCCGTCGATGTCCGTCTGGACGTAGGCTGCGTCAACGTACGAATAGCTCATGTCATCGGCCATCGCTGCCAGCGGCGCGGCCGCGAGCAACAGGCCGCCAATCATTGCCTTTGCAAGTTTCATGATTACGGTTCCTGTGTAAAGGGAGGTCGCGCAGGGGGATTGCGCGCTGTTCACGCGCAAATGGTAGGAGCCCGCGCTGTTGCGTGGGCGATACGCGTGACGTAACTGTGACCGGGGTCATGGGCGTCGTGTCGACATAATCGACGCCGTCACGAAAAACCGCCGGTGAGGGACGCGTATGCGCGCCGCCGCGGGCGTGAATTACGCAGGTTTGCGCGCGTCTCCGAAATACAACGAAAGCCGAAGTCAGTGCGTCAGGAGACTCCGCCGACGCAGACATACTTGATCTCGGTGTAGTCGAGGAGGCCGTACTTCGAGCCCTCGCGGCCCGTGCCCGATTCCTTGATGCCGCCGAAGGGCGCGACTTCCGTCGAGATGAGGCCCGTATTGAGCCCGACGATGCCGTACTCGAGCGCTTCCGACACGCGCCAGGAGCGCGCGAGATCGCGCGTGTAGACATAGGAGGCGAGGCCGAACTCCGTGTCGTTCGCCATCGCGATGGCCTCTTTTTCCGTCTTGAACCTGAACAGGGGCGCGACGGGCCCGAAAGTTTCCTCGCGCGCGACCATCATCGCGGGCGTCACGCCGGTCAGCACCGTCGGCTCGAAGAAAGTGCCGCCGAGCGCGTGGCGGTGGCCGCCGGCGGCGACCTTCGCTCCCTTCGACGTTGCGTCCGCGATGTGCTCCTCGACTTTCTTGATCGCCGCGGCGTCGATCATCGGTCCCTGCTCGGTTTCGCCGGCCAGCCCGTCGCCGACGCGAAGCTTTTGCACGGCGGCCACCAGCTTCGCGGTGAATGCCTCATACACGCCGTCCTGCACGAGCAGCCGGTTCGCGCAGACGCAGGTCTGGCCGGTGTTGCGGTACTTGGAGGCGATCGCGCCCGTGACGGCGGCGTCGAGGTCCGCGTCGTCGAACACGATGAACGGCGCGTTGCCGCCGAGCTCGAGCGAGACTTTCTTCATCGTTTTCGAGCATTGCGCCATCAGGAGCTTGCCGATTTCGGTCGAGCCCGTGAAGGAGAGCTTGCGCACGCGCGCATCCCCGGTGAGCACGCCGCCGATTTCGCGCGCGGGGCCGGTGATGACGTTGAAGACGCCCGGCGGGATGCCCGCGCGATGCGCGAGCTCGGCGAGCGCGAGCGCGGAATAGGGGGTCTGGTGCGCGGGTTTCACGACGGCCGTGCAGCCGGCCGCGAGCGCCGGGGCGACCTTGCGCGTGATCATGGCCGCCGGGAAATTCCAGGGCGTGATGGCGGCGACGACGCCGACCGGCTGGCGCAGCACGAGGATGCGCTTGTCGACCTGGTGGCCCGGGATCACGTCGCCGTAGACGCGCTTCGCTTCCTCGGCGTACCACTCGACGAAAGAAGCGGCATAGGTGATCTCGCCGCGGGATTCCGCGAGCGGCTTGCCCTGTTCGGCAGTCATGAGCTTCGCGAGGTCGGCGACGTTCTGGAGGATGAGGTCGTTCCAGCGGCGCAACAGCACTGAGCGCTCCTTCGCCGTCTTTGCGGCCCAGGCCGGGAATGCCGAGTGCGCGGCCGCCACGGCTTTCTCGGTCGCCGCAGCGTCGAAGGCGGGCACCGTGCCGAGTTCGGCACCCGTCGCCGGATTGTGGACAGGCAGCGTCGCGTGGCCTGCGGCATCGAGCCAGGCGCCATTCACGTAGCACTGCTGGCGCAGGAGCGAGGGATCATCGAGCAAGAGCGTGCCGTTCTTTGCGAGGCGGCTGTCGTCTTTCGCGCGCATCAGGTGAACCTCGCGACGCGCTGGTCAATCGCGCCGAAAATGGAGCGTCCCGCGGCATCGAACATCTCGATGCGCACGCGGTCGCCGAATGAAAGGAATGACGTCATCGGTTTGCCCTGTTCCAGGGTTTCAAGCATGCGCCGCTCGGCAAGGCAGGTCGAGCCTGAG
>DATBSX010000131.1:0-5484 GCA_036559565.1 Steroidobacteraceae bacterium
CGACGGCCCAGGGGCGTCTTCACGGCCGGGGCTCCGGCGTGCCGCCCTCGAGGGTCGCGATGGCCTCGAGCTTGGCCTCGGCCCGCTCGAGGTCGCGGCGCAGCCGGTCCTTTTCCGTGGTCTCGGCCTGCAGCCGGCGGTTGAGGTCGGCGATCCGGTTGTCGTCCTGCGAAGTCGTGCCGCTGCGCAGGGTCTCGTTCTCGTGCGTCAGGGCGAGCCGCGCATCGAGGTCGCGCACCATGAGATCGGCCAGCGCGCGCTCGGAGGGCAACATGGTCTCAGGCGTTGCCAGTGCCTCACCGAGGAGCGCACGGGCGCCCGCCGGGTCGCTTGCAGGGTGGCCCGGAACGGCCAGCACGAAGGCATAACGGAGCCGCTTCTGGGTCGAGGGATCGGCCAGGTAAGCGGTGCGCGTGGCGGAGATGATCTCGGCCTGCTCGGCCGCGCCGCCGCGGCCCAGGCGGTCGAGCGTCGCGAGGTATTCGGCGACGATCTGCCCGTCATCGGTCTGTGCAACGGGGGTCGTTTCCTTCTTCCGCTTGAGGCCCGACCAGTCATCCACACTCTTGCAGCCCGCGAAGAGGCTCGCGAGGACCACGAACGCGATGAGCCGCTCATGCCGCATGGGCAGCCTCCCGCCGCGCTGCGGACGGCAGGCGGATGCGCAGGTGCGCGCCGGGATATTCGCCGGTCACGATCTCGACCGTGCCGCCGTGGGCTTCGACGAACTCGCGCACGACGGACAAGCCGATGCCCGTGCCCTTCAGCGGGCCGCCCTGCGGCGTCGCGCCGGAATAGAACGCATCGAACACCTTTTCGCGGTCATCCGGCGCGATGCCGGGACCGGTGTCGGCGAAATCGATGACGGTGGTGGCGCCCTCCGGGTGGGCGTGCAGGTGAATCGTGCCGCCGCGGGGAGTGAACTTGAGCGCGTTCGACAGCAGGTTCTCGAGCACGAGCTTGAGCTTCGCGCGGTCAGCGACGAGGTGCATGTCGGCAACATGCATGTCGAGCGTAATGTTGCGCGCCGCCATCGCAAGCCGTTGGCCGTCGATCACCGTGCCGATGAGCGAGCTCAACCGGAACGAGGTGAGTTCGACGCTGCTCGCGCGGGATTTCCAGGCGCTGTACGAGAGGAGGTTCTCGATGAGCTGCTGCAGCCGCAGTGCGTTCTCGCGCAGGATCGAGGCGACTTCGCGCTGGTTCTCGTCGATCGGGCCCACCGCGCCATCGAGCAGGAGGTCAGCGCCTTCCCGGATATTTGCGAGCGGCGTCTTGAGTTCGTGCGACATGTGCCGCAGGAACCGGTTGCGCTCGAGCGCGATGTCGAGCAGGCGCGTGCGCAGCCATTCGAGCTGGCGGCCGAGCGCGGAGAGGTCCGCCGGCCCGCTGATCGCGATCACCTGCGAGAACGTCCCGCGCCCGAGGTCGCTGATCGCGCGGTCGATGGCACGGAGCGGGCGCAGCACGAAGAACCAGAAGATGCCGGCGATGGCAAACGCTGCGGGCACGAGCCCCATGAGGGCCCACAGCAGGCCCTGCTGCGTCGCGCTCGCCTGGCTCTCGACGTCCTTGAGCCGGGAGTCGATGCCGAGGCGCGCCCGTTGCGCGAGCCGGTTGGCTTCGACGCCGAGGACCTCGAAACGGCTCACGACGGACGAAGGCGGCATGCCTGCTGCGCCATTCCGGACGAAGGAGGCGCTGGCCTCGCCGGCGGCCCGCACCTGGTTGATGTCCGTTTCCGGCACGTAGTCGGCGAGTTTCTCCAGCGTCCGGTTGAATGCCGTGTAGTTCGACTCGAAGGCCTTGGCGACACGCGGGTCATTCAGCACGGCGTACAGGTTCGCGGCGCGTTCCATGGCCGTGATGTCCTGGAACAGGACCTGGGTGTGCTGGGTGAGGGTGATGCTGTCGCGAACCAGCCGGTCGCTGGTGCGCGAGAGTTCGCGCAGCTGCAAGCCGCCGTAGACGAGCGCTATCGTCAACGGCAGGACGATCAAGAGGAGCGCCGCCGACAGCAGCCCGCTCAATGACTGTGGGCGGATCCGGGTCATGCCTCTATGTTAACCGTCAGGCCATGGGTTGGCGCAGGAGGCGCTTTTCCCAGGCGAGTGCCGTGGCCACGATTCCAGCCAGATCCTCATGCCGGGGCGTCCAGCTCAGGGTGTCGCGAATGCGCCGGGCCGCCGCGACGAGCTGGGGCGGGTCGCCTTCGCGCCGCCCCGATTCAATGACGTTCAGTCGCGTGCCCGAAACCCGTTCGACCTCCTGCAGGACTTCGCGGACGCTGAAGCCCTTTCCGTAGCCGCAGTTCAACGTCGTCGGGCCGCCGCCGCCACGGAGGTAATCGAGCGCCTGGAGATGGGCTGCGGCGAGGTCTTCGATGTGGATGTAATCGCGCACGCAGGTGCCGTCCGGCGTGTCGTAGTCCGTGCCGAAGATCGAGATTTCCCTGCGCTTGCCGACGACGTGCTCGGCGGCGACCTTGATGAGATGCGTCGCTTCGGGCGTGGACTGCCCGATGCGGCCGCCGGGATCGGCGCCGGCGACGTTGAAATAGCGGAGCGCCACGTACGCGAGCGGCGTGACTGCGGCGACGTCCCGCAACATCTGCTCGCTCATGAGCTTGGACCAGCCGTAGGGGTTGATCGGCACCGTCGGCGTGTCCTCGTCCGCGACGCCGCCCGCCGGGATGCCATAGACGGCTGCGGTCGACGAGAAGACGAAATGCTTCACGCCGGCGGCGACGCAGCACTCGAGGAGCGTGCGCGTGTTCGCCGTGTTGTTGCGGTAGTACTTGAGCGGATTGCGGACCGACTCCGGCACCTGGATGTGCGCGGCGAAGTGCAGGACGGTATCGACCTTGTGTTCGGCAAGCACGCGCGCGACGAGTGCGGCATCGCCGGTGTCGCCCTGGACGAACGCGCCGTGCAACACGGCGCCGCGAAAACCGGTCGAAAGGTTGTCGAGCGTGACCAGCTTTTCGCCGCGCTCGCCGAGCTGGCGCGCGACGTGGCTGCCGATGTAGCCGGCGCCGCCGGTGACGAGGATGGTAGTCATCGAAGCTCCACGATATCGTGCGGCCATGATACCAACGGCCGATCAGGCCCCGTTTGCGAACCTGTCACCAGATTTGATCGCGGATGCCGTCGAAGCGGCCGGTTTTCCGAGCGACGGCCGCATTCTCGCGCTCGGCAGCTACGAGAATCGCGTGTTCCAGGTGGGGCTCGAGGAGGCGGATCCGGTCGTCGTGAAGTTCTACCGGCCGGGGCGCTGGAGCGATGCGGCGATCGCGGAAGAGCATGCCTTCGCGCGCGAACTCGCGGCGGCGGAGATTCCGGTCATCGCGCCGCTTGAGCTCGAGATTGGCGGCGAACTCGGCGAAGGCGCGGTCGCGGTCTTCGGTGGCTTCCGGTTTGCCGTCTATCCGAGGCGGGGCGGGCAGTGGCCCGAGCTCGGCAACGAGGACGACCGCCAGTGGATCGGGCGCTTCCTCGGCCGCATCCATGCCGTGGGATCCACGCGGCGCTTCGAGCATCGCCCGCGGCTCTCGCCAGAGGCAATGGGCCGCGACTCGGTCGAGTACCTGCTCGACGGCGAACTCATCCCGGATTACGTCGAGCATCGCTATGAACAGGTGACCGGGGAGTTGCTGGATCTCGTCGAGGCGCGCTTCGAGCACGCCGGGACGCTGCGCTACATCCGCATCCACGGCGATTGCCATCGCAACAACGTGCTGTGGACCGCGGCCGGGCCGCATTTTGTCGATCTCGACGACTGCATGACAGGACCGGCGATCCAGGATCTCTGGATGCTGCTGGCGGGGCGGCCGGCCGAGATGCGCGAGCAGCTCGCGCAGATCCTCGAGGGCTACTCCAAGTTCGCCGAGATCGACCCCATCGAGGCGACGCTGATCGAGGCGCTCAGGGCACTTCGGATGGTGCATTACGCGGCCTGGCTGGCCCGGCGCTGGCACGATCCAGCCTTCCCCAGGGCATTCCCCTGGTTCGGCGAAGCGCGCTTCTGGGAGCGCCACGTGGCCGAGCTCGAGGAGCAGTTGAGTGCGATTGATGCAGAAGACCACTGAATCAATCAGTTAGGCAGCGTTCCTGACGTAGATTGGACCCGGTCTCCGGGTTACAATCCGCGGCCTTTTTCGCCCCGGCATCCCAGTGATCCAAAACCTCCGCAATATCGCGATCATCGCGCACGTCGACCACGGCAAGACCACGCTCGTGGACAAGCTGCTGCGACAGTCGGGCACGCTCGATGCGCGCAAGCCCTTGACCGAGCGCGTGATGGATTCCAACGCGCTCGAGAAAGAACGGGGCATCACGATCCTCGCGAAGAATACGGCGATCCAGTGGCGCGAATACCGCATCAACATCGTGGACACGCCGGGCCACGCCGACTTCGGCGGCGAAGTCGAGCGCGTGCTGTCCATGGTGGATTGCGTGCTGCTCCTGGTCGACGCGGTGGACGGCCCGATGCCGCAGACGCGTTTCGTGACGCAGAAGGCCTTCGTGCACGGTCTCGCGCCGATCGTGGTCGTGAACAAGGTGGATCGGCCGGAAGCGCGGCCGGAGTGGGTCGTGAACCAGACTTTCGACCTGTTCGATCGCCTCGGCGCGAGCGAGCGCCAGCTCGACTTCCCGATTGTCTATACGTCGGCCCTTCAGGGTATCGCCGGCTATTCGCCGACGTCGATGACCGCGGACATGACGCCGCTCTTCGAGACGATCGTCGCGCGTTGCCCGGCGCCGGACGTGGACGTGGACGGTCCGCTGCAGCTCCAGGTGAGCCAGCTCGACTACTCGAACTATGTCGGCTCGATCGGCATCGGCCGCATTCGCCGCGGGACACTGCGTCGCGCGATGCCGGTTGCCGTGATCGATCGCGACGGCGCCGTGCGCCAGGAGCGGATCGGCCAGGTCTTCGGCTTCATGGGACTCGAGCGCGTCGAAGTGGATGAAGCCCGCGCCGGCGACATCGTCGCATTCGCGGGCCTCGATGCCCCCAAGATCTCCGACACGATCTGCGATCCGGACACGGTCGAGGCGCTGCCCGCGCTCGTCGTGGACGAACCGACGATCAGCATGACCTTCGAGACGAATACCTCTCCCTTGTTCGGCCAGGAAGGCAAGTTCGTCACGAGCCGCCAGCTGCGCGAACGCCTCTTGCGCGAAACGCTCTCGAACGTGGCGCTGCGGGTCGAAGAGACGGACGATCCGGACCGCTTCATCGTTTTTGGCCGTGGCGAGCTGCATCTCGGCATCCTGATCGAGAACATGCGTCGCGAGGGGTATGAGCTCGCCGTGTCGCGGCCGCGCGTGGTCGTGAAGGAAGAGGGCGGCGAGAAGCTCGAGCCCTGGGAACAGCTGACGGTGGACGTCGAATCGACCGCCCAGGGCGCCGTCATGGAAGCCCTCGGCGCGCGCGGCGCCGAGCTCACCGACATGATGCCGGACGGAAAGGGCCGGGTTC
>DATBSX010000132.1:0-10630 GCA_036559565.1 Steroidobacteraceae bacterium
TCCTCCGCGTGCTCGATGTAGTACTTCGCCTCGTGACCTTCCTTGGTCACCTGCCAGGCGATGTCGCCGATCAGGCCGTCGTAGGACACGAACAGGAATTTGCAGGGCAACCGGATCTCCCCGGGGCGCGCCTGGCCCCGAGCGCAAAGTTACACGTGACGGGCCGCGTTAGGAATGGTTCTCATTCGACGCAGCGCGCGAGAGGAATTGCGAGAATCGTTGTCGAACACCCGCCACCCCGAATTTCGCAAGGAGTTTCCGATGACGGACGACAAGCTTTCCCGCAGGCAGCTGCTCCAGACCGCGATCGCCGGCCTCGCAGCCGTTCCGGCCGCCAGCCTCCTCGCCGGGAACGCGGGTGCCGAGACGCTTTCGGAGAGCGATGCGACCGCGAAGTCGCTCGGCTACGTGGCCGACGCCAAGAAAGTCGATGCCAAGGCGAACCCGAACTACAAGGCGGGCCAGCACTGCGCGAACTGCATGCAGTACAGCGGCAAGGCGGGCGCGGCCGAAGGCCCCTGCGCGATCTTCGCGGGCAAGGACGTCCACGCCGCCGGCTGGTGCAAGGTCTGGGTGCTCAAGCCCGGCGCCAAAGTCGGCTGACCGGCCGGCGCGGCGACGAGCCGTGCCAGCCTGCCCCAGGTTTTCTATGATCCTCTCGTAGGGACCCGCCGGGCCCCGCGAGCCGGATCATGCACGACCCCCGATTCCGCAACCGCTTGCCCGCGCCGAGGCCCCTGCCCGTCGAAGACGGCGAGCGCCTGCAGAAGGTGCTGGCCGACGCCGGCGTCTTCTCGCGCCGCGACGCGGAGTTCGCGATCCGCGCGGGCCGCATCCGGGTCAATGGACGGCGCGTGACGGCCCTGCCCTGCCTCGTCGAACCCGCGCGCGACCTGGTCGAGCTCGACGGCGAGGTCATCGACCTGCGCGCCGGCCCGGGCGCCGGTCCGCGCGAGCGGCTCTACTTCATGCTCAACAAGCCGAAAGGCGTGATCTCGACGGCGCGCGACCCGGGCGGCCGCGTCAACGTCGTCGACCTGGTGCGAAAGGGCCTGCCCGCGGGCGAGCGCGTCTACCCGGTCGGCCGGCTGGATGCGGACTCGACGGGGCTCGTCCTCCTCACGAACGACGGCGAACTCGCGCATCGCCTCGCCCACCCGAGCTCCGGGATTCCGAAGGAATACCGCGTCGCCGTGCAGGGCGTCCTCACGCCCGAGTCGCTGGCGCAGCTCACGAAAGGCATGTTCCTCGCCGATACCGGCTCGCCGCAGGGCGGCGCCAGGCGCGCGCGCCTCGCCGCGGTGCGCGTGCTGAAGCGCGTGCGGAACCGGCGCCGCGGCGACCTCTCGCTCGTCTCGGTGACGCTCACCGAGGGCCAGAACCGCGAGATCCGCCGCCTGTTTGCGCGCATCGGCGCGAAGGTCAAGAGCCTCGAGCGCGTGTCGCTCGGCGCGCTGCAGCTCGGGCGGCTTCCGCCCGGACATTTCCGCGCGCTCCGGGGCGAGGAAATCCTGAAGCTGCGCCGCTCGGTGAAGCTCGGGTGAGCGCGTGATCGCGCACGACCGCCACGTCGCCGCGTGGCTGCTCGCCGTCATCGTGTTCCTGATCGCCTTCGGATCGCTCTACCCGTTCAGCTTCTCGCTCGCGGGCGCGGGCGCCCTCGAGCGCCTCGGCGAGCTGCCGCGCGCGGGGACCACGCGCAGCGACGTCGCCGCCAACGTCCTCCTGTACCTGCCGCTCGGCACCTGCCTCACGTGGCTGCTCGGCGCGCGCCTCGGTGCGGCGGCCGCGGTCGCGGCGGCGACGCTGATCGCGGCCGTGCTCTCCTTCAGCATCGAGTTCGCCCAACTCTACGAGACGCGCCGCGTCGCGAGCCTTGCGGACTTCACCTGCAACACGATCGGCGCCTTCGCGGGCGGTTGGCTCGCGCTCGCCATCGCGCGCACGCGCCGGCACCTGCACAGCTCGCCGTTCGCGGGACTCCTGCGCCATCCCGTCGCGGCCGCGCTCGTCTTCTCGTGGATCGGCTACCGGCTATCGCCGTTCGCGTTCGTGCTCGATCCCGCGGAATGGGCCGCGAGCCTTGCGCCGCTCGGCGGCGGGCTGCACCCGCTCGCCGCGCTCCAGCACCTCGTCGCCTGGCTCGTGATCCTTGCGCTCGGCGAGCGGCTGGCGCCCGGGCGCGCGATGTCGATTGCAGCGGGCGCGATGGGCCTCGTGCTCGCGGGCCGGATCGTGTTCGGCGGACTCTCCCTCGAGACGGCGGAAATCGGCGGCATGGCGGCGGCGCTCCTGCTCGCGCGCCCGCTGGCACGGCTGCCACGCGAAAACCGCGCCTGGCTGCTCGCTGCGGCGCTGCTCCTTCTCATCGCGTACCAGGGGCTCGCGCCATTCGACTTCCAGGTCGCGCAGGACCGCTTCGCATTCCTGCCTTTCGGCGAGTCGCTGACGCAGTACCGCGCGGGGAACCTCGCCGACATGTTCCTGCGCTGCTTCACGAATGGCGCGCTCGTCTGGCTGCTCGCCCAGACCGGGCTCTCGGTGCTCGCGGCCACGAGCCTCGGCGCCGGCTGCGTGTTCGCGATCGAGGTCCTGCAGACCTGGCTGCCGGGCCAGACGGCCGAGATCACGGACCCGCTCCTTGCGGTCTGCGCAGGGGGCCTCGCGGCCGTCTTCGAGCGGGAGGATGCCGGATGACCCTGGGTTGCCAGGGCGGGGAACATGCCCCCGGGCGGATGGTCTATGTTCCCAGCATGATCACGGTGCTTGCCACGCTATTGCTCACCGCCGCCGCGGCCGATGGCCACCTCGGCGAGGAGCCTGCCCCGATTCCGGCCCAGGCAGAGCCGGAAGCGACCGCGACGACACCGGCGGCCTCGGTGCCAGCGCCGGGGGCGCCGCAACCCCAGGCGCAGGCGCCCGCCGAGTTGCCGGAAGCGACCGGGCCGCAGGCGCCGCCCACGCAGGCCGCTCCGAAGCAGCAACTGCGGATCCTCGCGCAGGACCCGCGCATGGCAGCCTACGCCCAGTTCCGCGACCTCTACGAGAAGTCGCGCTTCGACGAGGCGCTGCCTTACGCCAAGCAGGTGGTGGAGCTGTCCGAGGCCGATCCCGAGCGCGACCACGAGCTGCCGATCGCCTACAACAACCTCGGCGCGACCCAGTACCAGCTCGGCGACTATGCCGGCGCCGAGGCGAGCTACAGGAAGTCGCTCGAGCTCCTCGAAGCGACGCAGGGCATCTCCTCGCGCCGCCTGGTCGTGCCGATCGCCGGGCTCGGCGCGGTCTTCGCCGCCAAGGACGAGCACGCCCTCGCCGCGGAACTCTTCGACCGCGCACTCGCCGTGAGCCGCCGCTCGGAAGGCCTGTTCAACCTGCAGCAGCTGCCGCTCCTGCAACAAGCCGCGGACAGCCGCTATGCGATGAGCGACTTCGGCGGCGCCGAGCGCGAGCACATGTATGCGCTGAAGATCGCGGAGCAGAACTTCGGCTATGGCGACCCGCGCACGCTGCCGCCGCTGCTGGAACTCGCCTCGTTCTACGAGGGCCTGCGGGAATTCGTCGCGGCGCGGATGATGTACATGCGCGCACGCGACGTCGCGATGCTGCCGGTCCCCGCGTACAGCCCGATGGCCGTCAAGGCGCTCGTCGGCATCGCGCGCACGCACCGCATGCAGTACACGATGGACCCCGAGTCGCTCGAGAGCCAGCAGGCGGCCCATGACGAGGTCACGGGAGAGATCATCGGCAAGGTCTACCGCGAATCGCGCGTGCCGCCGCCCGCGGCCGACCGCACTGGCCTCAAGGCGGTCCAGACCGCGCTCGAGCTGCTGCGCTCGACGTCGAATCCGCCACCGGACCTGATGACGGAGACGCTGATCGAGCTTGGCGACTGGTTCCAGTCCACCTCGCGTCCCATGATCTCGTTGCCCTACTACGCCGAGGCCTCCGGCATCTTCGACGCGCAGGCCGCGCTCGATCCGCTCGCGGGCAACCCGCTGCGGACCCCGCGCATGGTGTTCTACCGCCCGCCCGTATCGGCGAGCCGCGGGCTCAACACGCTCTCGGGCCACTACGTGATCCTGAAGACCGTCTTCAGTTTCAATGTGACGAACGAGGGCCTTCCGGAGTTGATCACGGTCGTGTCAACGGACATGAACGAGGACCAGCTCGGGCTCGCGCGGCGCGCGGTGCAGAAGGCGATCTACAGCCCGCGCTTCGCCGAGGGCAAGGCGGTCTCGACCGCGGGCGTCACGTTCACGAGCGAGTGGTACGAGGAGCTCGATCCCACCAAGACGCCGCCCGCTGCAACGCCGGCACCGGCGCCGGCGCCGGCTCCGACAACGCAGGCGACGCAGGCCGCGGCGCCGGAGCCGCCCCCCAACTCAGGAACCTGACGGCGGTTTTTCCTCCGCCGGCGGCGTCGCCGGCGGCGGTTCGCCCGCGGGCGTCGATGCGGGCGGCGATGAAGATGGCGGCGGCGCAGGCTGGCCAACCGGCCAACGCTGCTTGGACGACTCGGTCGTGGTCGGCGGAATCTGCGCGGGCGTGAATGGGGCGGGCGGCGCCTGCAGCGCATCGGGCGGCGCCGGCGGCGACACGGGCAGCGGACTGCCGACGCCGTGCAGCAGCAATCGCACCGATTCCTGGTCCGTCAGCTCGACGGCGACCTTCGCGCCAGCGTCGCGCATCGCGCGCTGGGTCGCGATCGCGAGCGGCTCCTTGCTCGCGAGCGTATGGGCCTTTTCGCGGCCAAAGCCGGTGAAGGCGAACGAATCCACGCGCGCGCCGCTGCCGTCGTAGACCGTCAGCAGGTAGCGGATCGTGACGATGAAGGCCTCGCCCGCGACATCCTTCGGCGTCAGGAACGAGTACTCCTCGAACCGCGGCTCCAGCACCATCGCGAGAGGCGGCGTGATGCTCCCGGCCCGCGCCGGATCATCGACCGGCACGATCTCGCGGAACATCGCGCCGAGCAGCCAGTTCAGGTTCGTCACGTGCGCGGGACCGAGGTTGACCTCGTAATCGATCGTGCCGCGCGTCTCCTTGTGCACGTACTCGCTGAATTCCTTCGAGAAATACACGCCGACGCGCACGGGGAGTTTTTCGATCAGCGGCGGCGGCAGCGCAGCCTTCGTCTCGAGTTTCGTGGCCGTGCAGGCCGACAGCAGCCCGAGAAACAGGGCGGCGGCTGCACCGCGGTACAACGTCGTGGTCATCTCTTGCTCCGTCTCAGGGCTTCCGCATTGCCTTCGGGCAGGCCGACGAACACGCCGCCATTCCGGTGAGTCAGTATGCGCATCAGCGTCGCGTACCGCATGCTCGTCTGCTGCGGGTACTGGCCGGGAATCGGGAATCCGAGCGCGTGGATTCGCACCAGCCGCTGGCCGGTGCTGGAAGAGCGATTGATGCGATCGACCGTGTCCACGACTTCCTGGATGGACGCGCCCGTGAACTCGTCGCCGAACACGTAGAGGCTGATCGTGTGATCGCGGGTCCAGAACGTGCGGATCGCGGCGATGATGCCCTCGGACGGGCTCGAGTTCGAGAACGCCTGCCAGTTACGGAAGCGCTCGAGGATCGCCTTGCGGCGCGCTGGCGAGTCCGGGATCCACTTGCCGCGGTAGTCGCTGAACATGTAGCCGCCCTCGTCGTCCAGCACCTGGATGCCCTTGAGCTTCGGGTAGATGTTCAGCACCTCGCCGAGCTTCTCCTCGGCGTAACGCCAGTTCTGCGACTGCATCGAGCCCGAAGTGTCCACGATGATGATGACCCACTCGCTGTCGATCGGAACGCCCGCCACCGGCTGGTCGTAAACCTGGCGGCGGCCCTCTCCCTGGAGCTTGCGGGTCTCCTCGATCATCGCGGCGCGCGTGCTCGCGAGCGTCTCGGCGAGTTTTTTCATCGCGTCTTCCTCGTTCACGCTCGCCTTGTACTGTCCCTCCATCTTCGACAGGTCGCCGCGCAGGCGTGCGAGCTTCTTCTGCTCCTCGGAAAGCTGGGCGATGCGGGCGTGCAACTCGTCTTCGAGCACCAGCGCAGTTCCGCGGATCTCGAACAGCTCCTTCGTGTGCAGCTCGACCTGTTTCTGCAGGTCCTCCTTCGAGACCTGGAGCTGCGTCTTGTCGCCGTACTCGGTCACGACGAGGAGCAGGATGACCGCGCCGAAGCCGCAGCAGATGCAGTCGAGGAACGACATGCTGAAGGCCTCGGCTTCGCGGCGCAGGCGCCTCATGGCCAGTCCTCCGCCGGGTTCAGGAAGCTGCCGCCGGTCGCGCGCGCGAGCCGCCAGAAATAGATCGGCGCGGACGGATCGCCCTCCATCGCGAGCAGCACGACGTTGATCTGGGGCGGCGAAGGCGGCAGCGCCTTGATCGCGTCCTGCATCAGGTCCTCACGCTGCTCCTCCGTGACGAGCGTGCGCATGAGCGGCGGCTTCTCGCCCTGGGTCGGCAGCCCGTCGGTCACGAGGATCACGTTGTCGGGCGCCGGGTTCAGCTGCTTGATCACGGCGAAGGCGTTCTGCAGGCTCGTGCCGCCGGTCGGCGCCGTACGCCGCAGCGCCGCGATCGCGCCCTCGACCTGCCCCGCCTCGCGAACCGAGAGCCAGCGCCCGGCCGTGCCCTCGACCACCGGCCGCGTCCCGGTGTCGAAGGCATAGATCTGGAATTGCGTGTCCTGCGCGAGGCGCGCCGTTATCCACTCCACCGTGTTGACCGCCTGCTGCCACTTGGCGGACTGGATGCGCCGTTCCGGCGGCATGTTGCGCAGGCGAATGACGTTGACCAGCGTTTCGTCGAGCATGCTGGCGGATGCGTCCACGAGCATCAGCACGCGCTTGCCCGAGACCCGCAGCGTCGCCAATTGCTGCTGGTCGTCCACGCTCTTGACCGGGACGCCCGCCGCGGGCTTGGCGCGTTCCTTGAGGCGGCGATTTCCCTCCTCGAGCTGCTGCAGGTCCGCCTTGAGGCGCTCGAGGCTCTCGCGCTGCGCGACCGTGTCGTTCGAGTACTTCGCGAGCTCCTCCTCCGTGAGCTTCATGCGCTCGAGCGCCGCGCGCGACAGGCCCGAGGCCTGGACCGTCTTGTCCTCGGTCGATTCCAGCGCGTTACGCAGCTCCGCGAGGTGGGCGCGGCCCTCCATCACTTCCTTGTCGAGCCGGTTCGCGTTCGCCTGCAGGATCATGTGCTCGTTGGTGCGCGTCATCCCGGCCTGCGAGGCCATGATCGTGTAGAACAGCACCACGGCGCCGAAACCGCAGGAGATCACGTCCAGGAAGGACATGCTGAAGGTTTCGGTCTTTTTCCGCGCCATCTCAGCCCACCGCCACGAGCTCGAGCACGACGCCCGGCGTGCCGACGCGCAACCGGTCGCCGGCGCCGAGTTCCATCTCACCCGCGACCTGCTCGCCGTTCACGAAGCTGCCGTAGCGGCTGTGGTCGCGCACCAGCGCACGGCCGCCGTCGCGCAGGAGCGTGCAGTGCAGGCGCGAGATGCCGGCGCCCGCGACCGCGATGCGACGGCCCTCGCCATCGCCCGCGCCGACGACGAGCGGCTCCTCGCTGATCGCATACGCGCGGCCGGCGAGGATGGCGTGCGTCGCGGCGTCCGCGACCTGACGGCGGCGCTCCCCGCCCGCGGCCGCATGCGCGCGCGGCAGCGCCGTGACGAGCGCCGGGGGCTCCGCGGGCCCGAGCGCGTCCGCATGCGAGGCTGCGCCCGTCGCGGCCGCCGTGTCCGGCAGCGCGGCGACCTCGAGCCCCGGCAGGCTCCCCAGCCGCTCGGCGAGCGCGGGCAGGAGGGCCGCGCGCGCCGAAAGCAGGAGCGTCGCCGGCTCGTCGGCGCGGTGGCCGCCGTGCACGAGATCGGAAATCTGTGCGTACCAGGCCTCGGCCGCGAGCGTGAACTGCTCGCGCCGCACGGTCGCGGTGAAGCTGCCGCTGCCAGTGTCGAGCGTCGCGTCGAGCGATTCCCGCGCCGCGAGGCCCGCGAGCCATTCGGGCAGGCGCAGGTAGAGCTGCTGCTCGGTCGTCGCCTCGTGCATCGGATCGAAGCGCGTGCGCCGCACAAGCGCCTCGGCGACGACCTGCGCCCAGGCCGCGTGCATCGCTTTCTGCCCGGCGCGCTGCGCCGCCTCGACGCGGCGGCGACGCAGGATCGCCGCGCCCTGCATCTCGGTCAGCACCGCCTGGTAGAGCTGCACGTCCAGATGCAGCACGGTCGCGCGCGCGGCAACGCCCGCCGAAGCCGCGACCGCCGAATCCACGACGCCGGCGACCGGAATGCCGATGTGGTGCGCGATGCCGAGGAGCATCCCGATTTCGCGCGGGCGCATCGTGCCGGGCACGGCGAATGCGGCGTCGTCCCCCGGCTGCGCCGCCGCGCCCCAGAGCGCGGCGAGCTGCGCATGCGCGACGTCGGCATGCGAAGCGACGGGATCGTCCGCACGCGCGAGCGAGGCGGTCGAGAGATCGGACCAGTAGCGGTCATTCACGAGCGCGGGCTTCAGGCGCGCGGCCGCGGCCGCCGCCTCGCCGGTCACGATCGCCGCGCCGTCGAGGAGCGCGATGCCCGGGCTCGCCGCGACGCGCACGCCGTCACGCGCCGCGAGCAGCGCCGCATCCACGATTTCAATGCCGATCGTCGCCATGCGTCCTCAGATGTCGATCGGGAACGAGACCGGAAAGTCCGCGCGCACTTTCTCGGTCGGGTTGAATCGCTGCGGCGGCGGGCCGGACGGCACGGTGTCCGGTGGCAGCGGCGGCAGTTCCTCTTCCTCCGGCTCCGGCGCGGGCGCCTCGGCCGGCTTTGCCGCATCGGGCGGTGCCGTGGCAGGCTCGTCCTTCGCGGGCGTCTCGGGTGCGGGCGTTTCTTTCGCCGGCGCCTTCGGCGCAGGCTTCGGCGGCTCGATCGCCGAGGCGACGAGAACCGTCAACGAGGCAAGGGCTGCAATGAACCATTTCACGGCATTCACTCCGCGTACCGCACGATCCGGAAGCCGAGGTCGGGCCGCCCGGACGAGCCCGAGTCACGCACGGCGAGGCGCAGCTCCGGGATCTTGCCCGTGAGCCAGCCCGCTCCGCGGATGACGTAACTGTCGCCCGTCTTCGGACCGAGCGGATCCGTCGAAAGATAATCGGGGCCGACGACGTAGATCGAATAACGGTCCGTCGTCCACTCGAGCACGTTGCCGCCGAGGTCATGCAGGCCGAGCGGATTCGGCGCGAAGCTGCCGACTGGCGCCGCGACACGGTAGCCGTCGTCGTAGCCCGTGATCGTCACGGGCGTCAGGTAGATCGCCGTCGCATCGCCCCAGTTGCCGGACTTCGCGGGCACCGGCAAGTCGTTGCCCCAGGGGTACTTGCGCGTCGCGCGGCTGCCGTCGAAGCGCCCCGCGAATTCCCACTCCGCCTCGCTCGGCAAGCGATAGCCCGTCGTCGCGGGATCGACCAGCTCGAGTTTCTCGCCGTTTCGCGCATACGCCGGCGGCAGCTTGTCGCGCGCGGAGAGCCAGTTGCAGAACGCGGCGGCCTCCTGCCAGCTGACCCGCACGGTCGGCTGGCGCTCGAGGTCGAGAGACTCGTCCTTGAAGATGCCGGAGAGGTGGTCCGCCTTGAACTGGCGGAAGTCGTTGTTCGTCACCTGGAAACGCGAGATGTAGAACGGCCGCTTCAGCTCGACCATGCGCTCGGTCTCGTTCGAGCGCCGGCCCGGCTCGCGGCGCGTGCTCCCCATCGTGTAGCGCCCGCCGGTCACGAGCACGAGCTGCTGGCCGAGCGACGTGGCGCGCGTCGCCGGCATGCCGGCGACTTTCGCCTCGCTCGCCGTCTTCAGCGAATATTCGACCACCTGGGTCTGGCCCTCGCGCGGCGTGATCGTCGCCTTGTAAGGCTCGAGGCCGGCCTTCCTCACCTCGAAAACGTGCGGCGCCGACGAAAGGGACAGCGTCTGGATGGCCGCGCCGCGCGAGGCGCCGTCCACGTACAGGATCGCGTCAGCCGGCTCGCCGGTGACGCGCACGTCGCCGAGCACGGCCCTGAGGTCGACGGCGAGGCGCCGTTCGGCGCGGCTCTCGACCGTCACGGATTGCGTCGCCGGCGCGTAGCCGGCAAGCGTCAGCAGCACTTCCTGCGGCATGCCCGGCGCGACGCCAACGGTGAGCGGCGTGCGGCCGCGATAGCGGCCACCGATGCTGACATCGGCGCCCGCGGGCCGGCTCTGCACGAGGAGCCGGCCGTCGGGCATGCCGAGCTCGATCGGGCCGACCGCGAGCGGCTGGCCCGCGATCACGGTGATCGGGCTCTCGAAACGGCGGAAATCCGGGTGCACGATCGCCAGCGTGTAGCGCCCGGCGTCGAGCTCGGCCTCGAGCGGCGTGGCGCCGAGCTCGCGGTCGTCCGCCCAGACCGTTGCGCCCAGCGGCACGGAAGTCACGCTAACGCGCGCGAACAGCGGCTTCAATCGCAGCTGCATCTTCTGGCTCTCGCCGCCGCCCTTCACTTCGAAGCGCAGGTGCTCCTCCGCGTAGTGCGGCGCGCTGATCTCGAGCTCGCGCGTGCCGGCGGGCAATTCGTATTCGGCCGGCAGCTTGCCGACGGTGCGGCCGTCCACCACCAGCGTCGCCGCGATC
>DATBSX010000133.1:0-6507 GCA_036559565.1 Steroidobacteraceae bacterium
TTCGTCGAGCACGCGCACGAAGGGCTTTCCGGCATAGAAGCCGCGGAGCGCCGCGATCGCGCCTGCGGTGTCGAGCGTTTTGCGGAGCACCGCCTGCACGGTCGCGTGGATGCCGCGCGCGAACGGGCCGGAGTGCGGGACAAAGGCGATCCTGCCGTCCTTTCCGGTCGCCGCATGCGCAAGCGCATTGATCTCGGCGCCGTGGCGGTGGGTCAGGGCGCTGTAGGCATAGAGGTCGCTGTGCCGCTGCGGGTGGTGCGTGCCGGGTATCGGGCTGCGGCCCGCGCCTGTCGAGCCGGTCACGGCCGAGACGAAGATCGGCGGCTCGACGAGATCGAGCTGCAGGAGCGGGACCGCAGCGAGCAACGAGGCCGTGACAAAGCAGCCCGGGTGAGCGACGTGCGGCGTCGGGGCGCGGGCGAGGTGCTCGGGCACCGCGCAGGTGAAATCCTTCGCTCGTCCGGGTGCGCCGTGCGCATGCTTATAGATGCGCTCGTACTCGGCGAGATCGGCGAAGCGGTAATCGGCCGAGATGTCGACGACCGATGGCTTCGCGCCGGCGGCCTCTGCTCCGGTGAGCAGGCTGTCGATCAGCGCGTGTGAAACGCCGTGCGGAGCTGCCGCGAGAACGGCGCTTCGCGCGTGGCGTGCCGCCAGCGCGGCCGCTTCCGAAATGGGAACGTAGCGCAGGTCGCCGCAGGCGGCGGCGAGGTGCGGGAAAGCCTTCCCGACCGGCTCGCCCGGCTGGCTGTCCGAGGCGATCGCCGCGAGCTCGAGCCTCGGGTGCGCGAGCGTCAGCCGCAGGAGCTCGCCCGCGACGTAGCCGGTGCCGCCGAGGATGATCGCGGGAATGCGCGGGCTCATTCCTCGTCCTCGAGGTCGCCCGAGTGCGCGACTGCGTCGAGGCCGACGGCCGTGATCACGCAGTCGCCAAGCGCCGCGCCGTTCGTCATCGCGTTGAACGCAGGCACGTTCAGCCGCTCGCGGATGATGTCGACGCCGACCGAATTGTCGGTGGACGGGCCGGTGACGGCGGCAGGCTCGATGCCGAATCGCTCGCGCAGGAGCTTCACGCCGCCCCAGGCGGCGACCGGATCGTTCGCGGAGAGCACGACGGCCGTGAGGGCCTTGCGGATGTCCGGCGCATCGAGGATCGCCTCGACGCCATAGGCGCCGAGTATGCCGTCGCCGAGCTCGAAGACGATGACATCGGGCTTTCCGGCCGCCATCTCGGTCAGCATCGTTCGCGTGAGGGCAGGGCCCGTCTTTGGCGTCGTCGTCACGATCCCGAAGTCGGTGAAGATCATGGAGCGCCGCGCGCCGGAATCCTCGAAGGCGAGGATGTCACGCCGCAGCGATACGCCCGTCGCCTTGAAGCCATCCACGACGAGCCCCCGATGGCGCATGCGGGAAATCATGGCGCAGGCGGCCGCGGTCTTGCCCGCCTCCATGCAGGTGCCGGCGAGCGCGACGACCGGCACGCCGTTCGTCTCGAGCGCGGCGTCGTAGTCGAGCCTGCGCATGCCGACCCGGGCCGGCACGCCGATGCGCTCGCCGAGGTAGGGGAAGTGCAGCACCGTGCCGAGCACGCGGCAATCGAAGGGCCGGCCCTTGTCGGGATTCACCGAGTCGCAGATGCCGAGCACGCCGCCGATGTTCAGCATCTGGATCACGTCGCCCGGCCCGAGCTTCACCGGCAGGTGCCCCGAATAGCCGAAGAGCGCCTTGCGGTGGCCGAGGGCGCCGACGACGACGTTGCCGCGCGCGACCTTGGCCATGCGGCCGCTCGTCAGTTCGAGCGTGTTGTACTGCGACTTGTTGGTCAGGATCTCGACCGCGACCACGACCCCTTCCTCGCAGGGGATCTCGGCGGAAATCCGAAGCTCGTGCGACAGCCCGCAGGCCTGCGTCACCGAGGCGATCTTGTCGACGATGATCGACTTCATCGTGGAAGGCTTGCGTGGCATTGCGGTTCCCTAGTCCTCGATCCGGTACTCGACGTCCATGCCGGTCTCGCTGCCGGATTCCGCCGAGATGGTCCAGCGATCCCCGATCGTATAACGAAGCTTGAGCGTATTGATTTCCTCGACCAGCGAAATGCCGTAGCTGACGTACAGCCTCGGCGAGAGGTACTTGCCGAGGACGAGCGACTGGTCGCCGGTCGCCTGGTCCCGCGTGAGACCGACGTCGTCGAGCCCGACGTACTTGCCGAGCTGGCCCGCGAGCAGGGCGCCGCCCTGTTCCTCAGGGCTCAACTCGGTCGATCCGTCGCCATCCTCCTGGATGCTGGTGCGGCCGACGATCAGCATCGAGGCGATCTGGTTCTGCGGCAGGCTCGGTTCCGAGAACAGGGTGATCTGCGGCCTGCGCAGCGGTCCGCGCGCGATCACGCCGACCTTGTAGCCGGGCAGCTCGCGCGTGGCGCGAAGGTCGACGCCGGGGTCCGTGATCACCCCGCCGGTAAAGAGGAGGCGGCCGCGCTCGACTTCAAGCTCCTTGCCGTACGCGCGGTACACGCCGTCGTCGACTTCGAGCTCGCCCGACGCGACCGTCCCTTCATTGGGCGCGGCGCGCGTACGCACCGTGCCGGAGACGTCGCCGGTCAGGCCGTAGGCGCTGATCCGCACCTTCTTGCCGAGCGACAGCCTGACGTCGCTCGTGACTTCGAATGCCGCGCCAGCTTGTCCCTCGTCCTCGGGACGCAGGATCGTCTCGTCCGACGACACGAGCACCGCATTCGCCGTATCGGCGGGCAGGATGCGCGCCTCGGGAATGACGACGTCGCCCGTGACGTCGATGCGCCCGTCCGCGAACTTGAACTGGAGATCGGGCGAGGCAAACACGCGTGCCTCCGGCACGTCCGCGACCAGCAGGCGGTTGCCGTTCAGGTGGAGTTCGCCATTCAGGACCCGGTCCTGCCAGCGCAGTCCACCCTTGATCGCCAGCGAACCTTCGCCTGCCTTGCCCGCGGCATCCAGGGTGAGCGACGTCGCGTTCAGCCGGACGGTCGACTGCAGGTCGCGCAGCCGCAGGTTCGCCTGGTAGAAGTCGAGTGAGCCCTGGGTGAGGCGCGCCTCGCCCTCGAGCGACGGCGCAGCCAGGCGCCCCGCAACCGTGAAATCGAGGGCCACGCTGCCGGAAGCGTTGTCGATCTCATCGACGAGGAGCGGCAGCAACCCGACCTGCCGCGTGCCGCCCTTCACGCTGCCGCTGAGCGGCATGTCGCCGAATGCGGCGCCAGGCTGGCGCAGGGCCTCGAGATTGACGGCGAGGTCGAGGTCTTCGGCGTCGCTCAAGCGAACCTCGAGCCGATGGCGCCCGGCATCGGAGACGAGCGTTGCCCGGGTGAGTCCCAGCGCGACGGTGCGATCCGAGCCGTTCGAGGACTTGTAGGTGAGCGTGGCATCCCGGATCTCGGCGTGGACATTCGCGATCCAGGGCGCACCCGCATGCCCGGATGCCTCGGCGTCGAAGACGAGAAAGCCATGGAATCGCGGGGCACCGAGCCGCTTTGAATCGAGCGCTTCGAGCGGGAATGCCTCGGTCGTGGCCTTGACCGACCAGTCGCCGGCGGATTGCCAGCGACCTTCGAAGCAGAAGCGGCGCGTCTCGAAGACGAGACAGAGCGGCTCGAGCGCCGCATCCGTCGGGCTCGCGGACAGGCGTGTCGCCGCCTGCAGGCGCCAGGGCACGACGCGAGGGCCGCTGGCGGCAATGTCCTCGAAGGAGAGCGTGTAGCGGCCAGCGTCCCAGGCGCCCCGGCCGCGCACCGACACGGCATCCGCGCCCGAGCCGATGCGGAAATTGATCGCGTGATCACGCGGCAAGCCGTCGAGCGAGAGCCGCGTGTCCGTGATCGGGAACCCCGCGAGCGTGATTCCATTCGAGCGCAGCCGCAGCCAGGAATTCTCATTGCCGTCGCGGTCGATGTGCGCATCCGCCGAAAGCACGACCGCACGGTGCGCACCGTACGCGAGGTCGTGCCCGGTGAAGCCGACTGCGACCGTGTGCTCGTGCACCGTGACCTTTCCGTCCACCTGGCCGCCAAGTTCCGGCAGGAAGGCGGACAGGTCGTCCGAGACGAGGCGCGCGTCTAGGTTCGCGCCGCGTCCCAGGATGCCGTTTGCCTCCAGCCGCGCGGGGCCGAGCGCAAAAGCGACATCGCGGAACACGGTCTGGTCTGCCTTGCGGCTGACGCTGCCGCCGCCGCTCGCGCGCTGGCCGCGGAACATGCCCGAGAGCCTGTGAACCGACACGGACCAGGGACCTTTCGCGTCGAAGCCCGCACCCGCGCCGGCAAAATCGAAGCTGAGGCGCCCGGGCAGCTCTGCGCGGATCCGGGACGGATTGATGTCCGTCGCATGGCCTGAAACAGCCCAGGGCTGGGCCGGATCGCGGCCCAGCGAGCCCTTGATCGCGACACGCCCGCCGAGGGCCTGCCAGTCGGAGTCGTCGACGACGATCGCCCGGGTCGTAAAGTCGCCCGCGGCTTGGCCCGAGAAAGGTGGCGCGCCGGCCGCCTGGAAATCGCCGCTCAGGCGATAGTGGAATTCTGTCCATCCATCGGCCGCGAGCTGCCCACGCGAGGAAGTGAGCAACGCGCGCCCGACGAGCGGCCAGCGAAAGCCGGTCCAGTCCGCCGTCATGTCGTAGGAGAGTTCGTTCGCGACCGCCAACGTGCCGTGCGCGCGGACGACGAAGCCGGGACCCGACTCCAGCACGATGGACTCGAACGCGAGCACCTGGCCGGCGTAGCTCATGCGCGCATCGAGCCCGACGCCGGGCTCGGGCAGGCCCGGTCCGTGCAACTTGCCCTTGGCGCCGTAATGCGAGCGATCGCCCTCGATCGCGAGCGTGCCCCGCAAGGGACCGAGCGGCGGGTCGGCCATCCACTGCGCGAGGTCGAGCTTCTCGACGGCGGCCTCGCCCAGAAATGTCAGGTCGGGGCCGAGGTCGCGGACTTCCGCACGCACGTGCGCGATGCCCGGCGCTGCGACCTGCGCCTCCACGAGCAGCCGGTCGAGGTCGCCGGCTGCGTGAGCGATGCCCGCCACGCGATTCTCAGCCGACAGCGACCAGGCCGTCGTGACGTCGAGTGCGAGCGGCTGGCGGGCGATGAGGCGCCCGCTCGCGCCCGCGACCGCCCACCCGGGCGACTTCACGTGCACGCCGTCGAATTCGATCCGCGATTTCGCGATCGTCGCGGAGCCGCGAATGTCGTCAAAACGCACTTCCGTGCCGCCTGGCGACACGATCACGAGCCGGGCCACCGCGGCGTCGGCGAGGACGACGCGCAGCCACCCCGGCATGAACGACGGCGGCTTGGGCGGACCCGTCGCGGCGTGCAGCACGACCTTCGCATCCGCGATGCGGACGTCCTCCGCCGAGATCCGGCCGCCGAGGATCTCGAGCGGCTCGTAGTCGGCTTCGAGCCCGGCGATGCGGATCGACGCGCGCGAATGCTCGATCGTGATCGTCGCGATGTGGAGCGGCCCGATCAGGCGCCCGGACGCGCCCTCGACGCGGATCGACACGCTGCCGAGCGACTCGGCCAGCGCGACGGTGCGTGTCAACCCCGCCTCGGTCGTGACGAGCCAGGTGGCGAAGGCGATGACGGCGAGGAGCAGGATCGCGAATCCCGCGAGCAGCCATCGAACCCACTTTCGCGCCGGCCATCCCATCTCAGAACTCCGGCGTGAAGTTGATGTGCAGCCGCGGGCCGCGATCCGATTCCGAGATGGACTGCGCGACGTCGAGGCCGACGCTGAGGAAAGGCAGCCGGTAACGGAGGCCGATGCCGACCGAGTACTCGAGCGGATCGCCGAACTTGTTGAAGGCGTTGCCCGCGTCCATGAAGACCGCGCCGACGAGGTTCTTCGGCAGGTCGCGCTGGATCTCGACCGTCGCAGTCAGGAGGTGCCGGCCGCCGACCTTGTTGCCATTCGCATCGACCGGCGAGAGCTCCTCGTAGCCGTAGCCGCGCACGCTGTTGTCGCCGCCCGCGTAGAAGCGGTAGCTCGCGGGCAATTCCTGGAAATCCCCGACCGCGCTCGCGCCGATTTCGCCACGCAGGTACAGGTGCCACTTCTCGGCCAGCTTGAAGCGGTGCTCGTCGCGAACGTCCACGCGCGTGAAATTGGTGTCGGAACCGAGCGTGTCGGTGGAGGCGAGCACCTCGACCTGGAAGCCGCGCGGCACGGTGTTGACGCCGAGGAAGTCCGGCGGCAGGCGCGCAAAGGTGATGCCGGGGACCAGGAGCCCCGTTCGGCTGCGGTCCACGAGCGTCGAGCCGCCCGAAACCGTCGTGATGGTGTCTTCGGTCTGGTCCAGCGTCACGGAGAGCACGCGCTGCCACTTCCCCCGCACCTGCGTGAGGCCGACCTTGAAGGTGGCGCCTTCCGTCTCGATGTCCGCGTCTGCTCGCGAAACAGGCGCAGCTGGTACGAGAGCTTCTCGAGCGCGGGATCGGACCAGGGGACGATGTAGGTCAGGGTCGCCGAGTTGTCG
>DATBSX010000134.1:0-4058 GCA_036559565.1 Steroidobacteraceae bacterium
CATTGCGGCATGCGCCTCCGGCGCGCGAGCGAGCGAGGCGTACCCGCCGCGGATCGCCGCTTCCGCGGCGGCAAGGTAGCGGCTCTCGCCCGTGAGCCAGCCGAGGCGCGCGAGCGCCTGGGCGCCGATCCCGTTGCCCGATGGCATCGCATCGTCGGCGAAACTCTTCGGCCGGTGGAGCGGGGGATCCTCGCCCGCGGCCGTGAACCAGAATCCGCCGCGCTCGCGATCGGCGAACTTCGACAGGAGTGCGTCGGCAACTTCGCAGGCGAAGTGCAGGTCCTCAACGCGAAAGCGCGCCTGCATCGCCTCGATCAGGGCGTCGAGGAGGAAAGCGTGATCGTCGAGGTACGCGGGGAAGCGCGCAGCGCCGGCTTTCCAGCTTGCGTACAACTGGCCATCGCGCCAGGCATTGGCGCGCAGGAAATCCACGGCACCGAGCGCCGCATTCACCGGTGCCGGCGCCTCGAGCAGGCGTCCCGCGATCGCGAGGCCGCGGATCAGGAGCGCATTCCACGCCGTCAGGATCTTGTCGTCGAGCGCGGGACGGACCCGTTTTCCCCGCGCCACGAGGAGTTTCCCGCGTGCGGATTCGAGCAGGGCCTCTGCTCCTTCAATCGTGATCGCGAGTTCCCCTGCCACCTGCTCCAGCGTGACGAAGGCATGCAGGTGCCAGGCGCCCTCGAAATTCGGTTCGCGGTCGAGGCCGTACCGGCGCGCAAGCACGGCGTATTCGTCGGGAGCGAGGAGCGACTGGACCTCATCCCGCTGCCAGACGTAGAAGCGGCCCTCGTGACCTTCGGAGTCCGCGTCGAGCGCGGCGAAAAAACCGCCGTCCGGCGCGCGCATCTCGCGCAGCGCCCAGCCGGCCGTCGCAAGCGCGGCACGGCGAAGGTCACCATCGCCGGTGGCCGCGGCAGCCTGCGCACAGAGGGCGAGCAGGGGCCCGTTGTCGTAGAGCATCTTTTCGAAGTGCGGGATCATCCAGAACGGATCGACCGAGTAGCGGCAGAACCCGCCGCCGAGCTGGTCGAAGATCCCGCCTTCCACCATGCGGCGGAGCGTCAGCACCGCCATGTGCCGCGCCTCGAGATCGCCCCCTGCGCGCAGCAGCAGTTCGATCGAGGCGGCATGCGGGAACTTCGGCGCGGGGCCGAAGCCTCCGAAGCGCGGGTCGAAGGAGTCTGCGAGGTTCGCGCGCGCCTTGTCGAGCGGCGCGCGCGTCATCGTCACGTCCGCATCGCCGGCGGGCGGCGCAAGGTCCGCGAACACGCCGCGCAGTGCGGCGTTCTGCGAGGTGACACCCGCGCGCTCCTCGTGGTAGAAGGCGGCGACGCGCTCGATGAGGTCGGCAAACGCCGGCATGCCGTAGCGCGGCGTGTCCGGAAAATAGGTGCCGCCGAAGAACGGCGTGAGGTCGTCCGGCGCGAGGAACATCGTGAGCGGCCAGCCGCCGCCGCGCTGCGTCAGCACCTGGTGCGCGAGCTGGTAGACCTTGTCGAGGTCGGGGCGCTCCTCGCGATCCACCTTGACGTTGACGAAGAGCCGGTTCATGACGGCCGCGGTCGCCTCGTCCTCGAAGGACTCGTGCGCCATCACGTGGCACCAGTGGCAGGCCGAGTAGCCGATCGAGAGCAGGATGGGCCGGTCGAGTTCGCGCGCGCGCCCGATCGCCGCCTCGCCCCAGGGATACCAGTCCACCGGATTCGCGGCGTGCTGCGCGAGATACGGGCTCGTTTCGTCCGCGAGGCGATTGCGCGGCGCTCCCGGTGCCTTTCCCTGCATGCGATGCTGCCGCCGTCGGGTAGAATTGCGTTCACTATAGCCACCGCGCTCCCTCCCCGCATGTCGAGCCTCCCCGAACCCGCCGCCGCGGCCGCAAGCAGGCTGCCCCCGCTCGTATTGAAGCGGGAGGAAGAGCGTCGCCTCCACGCGGGTCATCTCTGGATCTTCTCGAACGAGGTGGACGTCGACGCGACGCCGCTCACCGCGTTCGAGCCCGGCGCGCAGGTCCGGGTGCTCTCGCACGCAGGGCGATTCCTCGGCTACGCCTACGTCAACCCGCGCACCCTCATCAGCGCGCGCCTGCTCGGGCGCGATCCGGATTACGTGCCTGGCAAGTCACTGCTCGTGCATCGCCTCAAGGTGGCGCTTGCGCTGCGCGAACGTTTTTACGGTTCGCCGTACTACCGCCTCGTCTTCGGCGAAGCCGACCTGCTGCCGGGACTCGTCGTCGATCGCTACGGCGATGTGCTCGTCGCCCAGATCGGCACGGCCGGTATGGAAACCCTGAAGGCCGAAATCGAGGAGGCGCTGGTCAAGGTCGTCGCGCCGAAGGCGCTGCTCTGGAAGAACGATTCGCCCATGCGCGAACTGGAAGGCCTGGAGCGGGGCGTGGCAACGGCTTTCGGCGAGATTCCTGAGGTCGTCGAGGTGCCCGAGGGGGGCGTCAATTTCCGCCTGCCGCTCACCACGGGGCAGAAGACCGGCTGGTACTTCGACCAGACGGCGAACCGCGCGCTGTTCGCGCGGCACGCGAAGGGTGCGCGGGTGCTCGACGTCTTCAGTTATGCCGGTGGCTTTGCGCTGCAGGCCCTGTGCGCGGGAGCGGTGAGCGCGACCTGCGTCGATTCGTCGGGACCGGCGCTCACGTCGGCGTCGGCGACTGCGGATGCGAACGCGCTCGACGTCGAGCTGCTGGAGGGCGACGCCTTCGAGACGCTCGAGGCGCTCATCGCCGAACGGCGCCGCTTCGACGCCATCGTCGTGGACCCGCCGGCCTTCATCAAGCGCAAGAAGGACCACCCGAAGGGTCTCGCGGCGTACCGGCGCATCAACCAGCTCGCCCTGCAGCTCCTCGACCGCGACGGCCTGCTCCTGGCCTGTTCCTGTTCCTACCACCTCGCGCCGGGCGAACTCGTCGAAGCCGTCCAGCGCGCGTCGCGCCACCTCGACCGATTCGCGCAGCTCGTCGGCGTCGGCGGCCAGTCGCCGGACCATCCCGTGCACCCGGCCATCGACGAGACCCGTTACCTGCGCGCCTTCCTGTTCCGGGTGACCAGCTGATGCTCGTCTATCCCGACATCGATCCGGTCGCATTCGCGGTCGGCCCGGTCAAGGTGCACTGGTACGGAATCATGTACGTCGTCGGCTTCGTCGCGGGCTGGTGGCTCGCGCGCCGGCGGGCCGCCATGCCGGGCTCCACGTGGAAACCGATCGACGTGGACGACCTCATCTTCTTCGCCGCGGTCGGCGTCATCGCCGGCGGGCGGATCGGCTGGATTCTCTTCTATGGCTTTGATGCGCTGCGCGCGGACCCGCTCGCGATCTTCCGCGTATGGCAGGGCGGCATGTCGTTCCACGGGGGTCTCGTCGGCGTCATGGTGGCGATCGCGCTCTTCGCCCGCCGCCGCCACCGCCGTATTGCGGACGTCTTCGATTTCATGGCCCCGCTGCCCGCCATCGGGCTCTTTGCGGGCCGGATCGGCAACTTCATCAACGGCGAGCTCTGGGGCAAGCCGACGGACCTGCCCTGGGGCTTCCTGTACAAGGGCCAGGTGCTGCATCCGTCCCAGCTCTATGAAGCGACACTCGAAGGCATCGTGATGTTCGCGGTCCTGTGGTGGTTCACGTCCAGGCCGCGGCCGAGACTCGCGCCGGCGGGACTCTTCCTGACGCTCTATGCGATATTCCGGATTGCCGTGGAGTTCGTACGCGTGCCCGACCAGGACATCGGCTATCTCGCTTTCGGCTGGCTGACCATGGGCCAGATCCTGTCCCTGCCCGTGCTCGCCGCGGGTCTATTGATGCTCGCCTTCGCGTACACTCGGCGCGAAACTTCCGGGAACACCGCCTGAGATGCGCGCCTACCTCGACCTGATGCGCCACGTGCGGGAGCGCGGCAGCCGCAAGACGGACCGCACGGGCACGGGCACGCTGTCCGTGTTCGGGCACCAGCTCCGATTTGACCTTTCGGCCGGCTTCCCGCTCGTCACGACCAAGCGCGTGCACCTCAAGTCCGTGATCGAGGAGCTCCTCTGGTTCCTGCGCGGCGAGAC
>DATBSX010000135.1:0-2632 GCA_036559565.1 Steroidobacteraceae bacterium
GCCGCAGCCGGATTCGCCGACCAGGGCGAGGGTCTCGCCGACCCTAAGGTCGAAGCTCACGCCGTCGACCGCGCGCACCGCGCCGGCGGCGCGGCCGAACAGGCCCTTGCGCACCGGGAAGTGCTTGACCAGGTTGGTGACCTCGAGAAGCTTGTGGGTCAAAGGATTTCCCTCCGCGCTGCGCGCTGCGGGGCCCGTTCGCCCTCGGGGCGGCCCGTCGGGCTCACGCGGGCAGCGGGAGCGGGGCGCGCCAGCAGGCCGCCTCGTGGCCCGGGGTGATCGTCATCAGCGGCGGATCCTCGACGCGGCAGCGGTCGATCACGAACGGGCAGCGCGGATGGAAGCGGCAGCCGCTCACCGGGCGCGACGGCGTCGGCACCTGGCCTTCGATCGCGGCGAGTCGATCCTGCTCGAGGTGGAGCTGCGGGATCGAGCCGAGGAGCCCGATCGTGTACGGATGCTGGGGCTCGGCGAACAGCGCGCCGACGGGGGCGCGCTCGACGATGCGGCCCGCGTACATGACCGCGACGTCGTCGGCGACTTCCGCGATGACGCCGAGGTCGTGCGTGATCAGGATGATCGCGGCGCCGGTCTCCTCGCGCAGGATGCGCATCAGGTCGAGGATCTGCGCCTGGATCGTGACGTCGAGCGCGGTGGTCGGCTCGTCGGCGATCAGCAGCGCCGGGTCGCACGCGAGCGCCATCGCGATCATCACGCGCTGGCGCATACCGCCGGAGAGGCGGTGCGGATAGTCGTGGAAGCGCGTCTCGGGCGACGGGATGCGCACGCGCCGCATCATCTCGAGCGCCCGGGTGTTCGCGTGCCCCTGGCTGACGTTGCGATGGCGCACGATCACCTCGGCGATCTGGTCGCCGACCGTGAACGCCGGGTTGAGCGACGTCATCGGCTCCTGGAAGATCATCGAGATCCGGTTGCCGCGCAGCTCGCGCATCGTGGCCGGGGGTTGCTTCAACAGGTCGATGCCCTCGAAGCGGATCGAGCCGCCGTCGATGCGGCCGGGCGGCTGCGGTACGAGACCCATGATCGACAGCGCGGTGACGCTCTTGCCGCAGCCCGACTCGCCGACCAGGCCGAGCGTGCGGCCGGCGTCGATCGTGAAGCTGACGCCGTCGACCGCTGCGAACGAGACGCCGTCCGACGTGAACGTCGTGCGCAGGTCGCGCACGTCCAGCAGCGGTTGGGTCATCGCGGCGCGGCGCCGCGTCGCATGCGCTCGGCGTGGAACCGCTCGACCTCGCGCTCGATGAGCGCCCGGTCGGTCGTGCCGGCGGGCGAGGACTTGCGCGGGAGGCAGGCGGTGAACGGCTGGAAACGCTCGAGGCTCTTGTCGTAGAGGCGGCGCAATTCGACGAACGGCTCTTCGTGGTCGTCGACGCGCAACGTCAGGAACGGGTAGTCCTCGGTGGTGACGATCAGGAGCGCCGCGGCCTGCTTGCCGCGCTTGTCGCCCCCGGCCGCGTCGCCGGCGTCGAGCGCCGCGAGCAGGCGCTCGGCGAAGGGCAGGTCGGCGGTCCGCTCGTACGCGGCGGCGGAGTCATCGAGGACAGCGGGGCCTGCGAGCATGTTGCCGGCGATCGAGTAGCCGGCGCCGGCGAGGTGGCCGCACCAGCCGATGCACGCGCTGCCGGTGTGCGCAGCGGTCCTGCCGTGCGCGTCGATCGCGTGGACTTGGCGGTGGTCGCGGCCGCTGTCGGCGGTGGTCAAGGTTGCGATGACCTCGGGCGCGCTCGAGCCGTGCGCTAGCATCTCGAGGCCGGGCAAGCCGTAGAGCGGGTTGACCAGCGCCTGGGTCGCCAGCGCCCCGACGCCGGCGCGCGCATGCGGGCAGAGCGCGCCGACCGCGAAGAAGCGGCTCGCGATGGCGACGCCGAACGCGCCGCCCGCATCGCGCGCAACGATCGACCAGGTCATGGACGGGAGGACGCCATCGGTTGGCGCGGAGTATTTCATACCGGCGCGGTCCGATCACCCATCGGATCCTGGCGCATGAATTGACATTTGATCAAATATCAAAGACTATGCCGGCCATGCACGCCAAGACCCGCCCCGACACGCCCGAACCCGCCATTTCCGCGAGCGCCGACGACCTCGCGATCGCCTCGGTCCGCCGCTGGCTCGTGCGGATGCCCGTCAAGAGTCCGATCGTCTGGGGCTCGGGCGTCCGCACCGGCGTCACGCGGATGATCGTCGAGCTCACGACGCGCGGCGGGCTAATCGGCTGGGGCGAGACGATCTGCCTGCTCGACGCGATCCCGGCCGTGCTCGACAAGGCGGTGATCCCGCACGCGATCGGCCGCAGCGTCACCGACGCCGAGCGCTTCCACCGCCACATCCTCGGCGCCGGCTACTACCACCACAAGCGCGCGGCCGTGATGGCGATGGCGGCCGTCGAGATGGCGATGTGGGACGCGTTCGGCAAGGCGTGCGGCCAGCCGCTCTACCGGCTGTGGGGCGGCGAATGGCGCACGCGCATCCCGCTCGCGGCGTACCTGCTCGAAAGCGATCCACGCAAGCTCGTCGACGACACCAAGCGCTACCAGGCGGCGGGCTACGAGACGTACAAGCTCAAGATCGGCTACGACGAGGCCTCGGACATCGAGCTCACGCGCCT
>DATBSX010000136.1:0-1904 GCA_036559565.1 Steroidobacteraceae bacterium
TTCCCCGGCTGCGGCGGGATCGTCCATACCCACTCGGAGCACGCCACAGCACTCGCCCAGGCCGGGCTGCCGGTGCGCTGCCTCGGCACGACGCACGCCGATCACTTCCGCGGCGACGTGCCGGTCACGCGCGCGCTGACACGGCGCGAGGTCGAAGGCGACTACGAGCGCAACACCGGCCGCGTCATCGTGGAGCTCTTCCGCAAGCGGCGACTTTCCGCGGAAGAGATGCCCGCGGTGCTCGTGCGCCAGCACGGGCCGTTCGCCTGGGGCCGCGACGCGGCGGCGGCGGTCGAGAACGCGCGCGCACTCGAGGTCGTCGCGAAGATGGAGATCCTGGTGCGCGCCACCGGAGCGCGGGTCACGCCGCCCGCGCGCTTCCTGATCGACAAGCACTTCCTGCGCAAGCACGGCGGCCGCGCCTACTACGGGCAGGGCCGGCGCTCGTGAAGGCCGCGCGGCTGCATGGAATCCGGGACCTCCGGATCCACGACGAGTCGCGTCCTGCCGCGGGCGAAGGCGAGGCGCTCGTGCGCGTCGAGGCGATCGGGCTGTGCGGCTCCGACCTGCACTTCTACGAAGATGGCGGGATCGGCGGGATCCGGCTCTCACATCCCACGGTCCCCGGCCACGAGATGGCCGGCCGCACCGAGGACGGCCAGCTCGTCGCGATCGAACCGGCGATCACGTGCGGACGCTGCGAGCTCTGCACGGCGGGCCACCCCAACCTCTGCCTCGAGATCCGCTTCTCCGGGCTCGGCGCGGATGACGGATCGCTCCGCGAGTGGATGCCGTGGCCGCGCGAGTTCCTGTTCGCGCTGCCCGACGGCCTGACGGCCGCCGACGGGGCGATGCTCGAGCCGCTCGGCGTGGCGCTCCACACCGTGGACCTGGCGCACGTGCGGACCGGCGCGAGCGTCGCGGTCTTCGGCAGCGGACCGATCGGACTGTTCATCCTGCAGGCGGCTCGCCTCGCGGGCGCGGCGACGCTCTACGCGACGGACCTCGCGTCGCGGCCGCACCGGCTCGACGCCGCCCGGGCGCTCGGCGCGCGCGTCTTCCCCGCCGACGGCAACGAGGCGCGCGCGATCGCGGACGCCTCAGGCCACGGCGTCGACGTCGCGATCGAGGCCGCGGGCGTCCAGGCTGCGGTCGACGCGGCAGTCGATGCCGTTCGGCCGGGCGGGCGCGTGGCGCTCGCGGGCATCCCGTCGGACGAGCGCACGAGCTTCGCGGCGCAGACCGCCCGGCGCAAGGGCCTCACCCTCTCGCTCGTGCGCCGGATGAAGCACACCTACCCGCGCGCAATCGCATTGGCACTTGCCGGGCGCGTCGACCTGCGCTCGGTCGTCACGCACCGCTTCCCGCTGGCACAGGCCAAGCAGGCGTTCGAGGTCGCCGCCCGCCGCGAGGGGCTCAAGGTGGTGGTCGAGCCGTAGACCAAGACTGACTTCGCGGCCGACGCCCTCAACCTTAAGCCGGAAGACCCACGGTAGACTACGCGCCATGCCCAAGGTCGTCGTGGGGCTCTTGAACGAAGCCCAGGAATTCCAGCAGCTGCAGGCGAAGGACGCCAGGGAATCGGCGGCGCGGCTCGGCCTCGAGGTCGAGGTCCTGTTCTCGGAAGGGCACGCCGTCGTCCAGATCCAGCAACTGTTCGGGCACATCCATGCGCCCGCCGAGAGGCGGCCGGCGGCGATCGTCGTCGAGCCCGCCATCACCGAGGGGCTCGAGCGCGTGGCGCGCAACGCGGTCAAGGTGGGAATCGGCTGGATCCTCGTCAACATGCGCAGCGCCTACCTGGAACCGCTGCGAGCGGCCCATCCCGACGTCCCGATCGGAATGGTCGGCACGGACCAGCGCGAGGTGGGGCGCATCCAGGGCCGGCAGTGCCGCAGCCTGCT
>DATBSX010000137.1:0-3129 GCA_036559565.1 Steroidobacteraceae bacterium
TCGTTCGCGGATCAGCTCATATTCCGTCGTGAGGCCGGTATCGCCGCTGAAGAACACGACGTGCCGTTCCGACCGGATGACCATCGAGGACCACAGCGTGCCGTTGCGGTCATGCAGTCCGCGACCTGAGAAATGCTGCGACGGCGCGGCGGTCACGGTGAGCGCGCTGTTCGGCAGCCGGTACGTTTCCCACCAGTCGAGCTCGGTGATGCGCGCAGGCTGCACGCCCCAGGCCTCCAGGTGCGCGCCAACGCCAAGCGAGGTCACGAACGGCACGTCGCGCTTCGCGAGTTTCCGGATCGTCGGGTAATCGAGATGGTCGTAGTGATCGTGCGTCACGACGACGAGGTCGAGCGGCGGCATGTCGCGCAGGCGCACCGGCACGGGCTGGAACCGCTTCGGGCCCGCCCAGCGCGAAGGCGAGGCGCGCGGCCCCCAGACGGGATCGGTGAGCACGCGCAGCCCCTCCATTTCGAGGAGCACCGTGGAATGGCCGAGCCAGGTCGCTCGCAGTCCGGTGGCCGGCGATTTCGTCCAGGTCTCGACCGGGTCGAGCGCCGGCAAGGGCTTCTTCGGCACACGACGCTCGCCGCCACAGAGGAACTCGCCGATGCTCGGCATCGACGCATTCGGATCTTTCAGGCCCGGCAGGATCGGGTGCAGGTTGCGGAAGCGATCTCCCGCCCAGCGCGGCGAGGCCTGCATGCGTTCGAGGCGAGCCCCTTCCGGTTTTCTGCCGAGTGACTTCATTCCGGCAATTAGCGTACTCCACAATGACTTGCTGTTGATGCCGCCCGCGATGCAAAGTCCGCGGGATGACTTCCTTCATCCTCGTCATGGCCTGTGCGATTGCAGCCGGCTGGGTCGCAAACCGCATCCACGTGCCATACCCGATCGTGCTGGTGCTGGCCGGCATCGGCATGGGCGTCGCGTTCGACTGGCCGGCGCTCCAGACCAAGCCCGAACTCGTGCTCGCAATCGTGCTGCCCGCCGTGCTGTATCCGGCCGCGATCGAGACCTCCTGGCGTGATTTCCGGCGGAGCCTGCGACCGATCCTGCTGCTCGCGATCGGGCTGGTCGCGACGACGACGCTCGCCGTCGGGTTCGCGCTGAAGCTGCTGGTCCCGGGCGCACCTTGGGCCGTCTGTTTCGCGCTCGGCGCCATCGTATCGCCGCCGGATGCGGTCGCGGCAACGGCGGTGCTGCGGCGATTCCGCCTGCCGCGCCGGATCACGGCGCTCCTGGAAGGCGAGAGCCTCGTCAACGATGCGACCGGCCTCGTGCTGTACCGCTTCGCCGTGGTCGCGGCGCTGACCGGCGTGTTCTCGGGCTGGGAGATGGTCGGGCAGTTCGGGCTGATCGCGGTCGGCGGCGTCCTGCTTGGCATCGCGATGGGCTGGATCACCTCGCAGATCCAGGAGCGGCTGGACGACCCGATGCTCGAGCTCGCGATGTCGCTGACGACGCCGTTCGCGACCTACTGGCTGTGCGAATGGCTGCAGGTGTCCGGCGTGCTCGGCATCGTCGCCGTCGGCCTCTATCGCTCGCGCTGGGGGCACCTCGGCATCTCGCCGCTCGCACGCCTCAACATCCTCACGTTCTGGCGCGCCATCGTGTTCGTGGTGAACTGCCTCGTGTTCGTGCTGATCGGCATCCAGTTGCCGGCGATCTCCTCATCGCTCATAGAGCAACAGGCGCTCGACGGGCGGGGCGTCGCGGGCCTCGTCGCGATTCTCAGTGCGGTCGCGATCGGCGTGCGCTTCCTCTGGATCTTCGTCGCGACTTATGGCGTGCGGCTGCTGCTGCCGTCGCTGCGGAAGCGCGACCCCGCCTCGGCGCGCGTGTCGTTGCTCGTCAGCTGGTGCGGCATGCGCGGCGTCGTGTCGCTCGCCGCCGCGCTCGCCATTCCCGTCGCGCTCCCGAGTGGCGATCCGTTCCCGTACCGCGACCTCGTGATCCTGCTCGCCTTCGGCATCGTGTTCGTGACGCTGGTGGGGCAGGGGCTGACGCTGCCCATCCTGGTCAGGGCGCTGCACCTGAAGACGGACAACACGGCCCGGGATGAGTGCGCGCTCGCGCGCGAGGCAATGCGGCGGGCCGCCCTTCGGGCCGTGGACAACCTGGTCGAAGAGCACGGGATGCCGGCGCACGAGGCCGTCGCCGTGAAGCGATTCTTCGACAGCCACAGCCGCTCGCCGAACCGCACCAGCACCACGCTTGATCTCGACAGTGAAGCACGCCTGTGGCTCGGGGCGGCGGCCGCGCAGCGCGAGGCGCTGATCCGCCTGTGGAAGAAGGAAGAGATCGGCGACGACGTGCTGTCGCGCCTCGAGCGCGAAATCGACCTCACCGAGGCGCGGCTCGCGCGGGATGATTGAGCATGAACGAAGGCGAACACCACACTTCGCTCGAGGCGACGCTGCGCGAAATCAGCGCCATGATGGCGCGGCAGGAAGTCGTCAGCCAGCTCGTGGCGCGGGAGAAGACCAGCAAGCAGGAACTGGTGCAGGCGCTGGTTGCCCGCCAGCACGCGGTCGAGCTGGAGACCCGCCTCAACCGGCTGCACCCGGCGGACGCGGCGTTCGTGCTGGAGAGCCTGCCCGGCGAGCAACGAGATGGCGCCTGGCAACTGATCCGCAAGGAGCGCCGCGGCACGATCCTGCTGGAACTCGCCGCGTCGGTGCGCGCCCCGCTGGTGGCGCTGCTCGAGGACGACGAACTGCTCGCACTCGGCAGGCAGTTGCCGTCGACCGATTTCGCGGACCTGGTCGAGAACCTGCCGAAGGCGCGCCGTCGCCGTGTGCTCGCGCTGCTCGACAGCACAGAGCGGCAGCAGGTGCAGACCGCGTTGTCGTTCCCGCCCGACAGCGTCGGCGCTCTGATGGAAACCGACGTCGTGACGGTGCGCGGCGACCTGACGCTGGAAGCGGCGATCAGCGCCCTGCGCAGCGGCCGCGAGCTGCCGGAGCAGCTCACGGCAATCTACGTCGTCGACCGCGAGAACGTGTTGCAAGGCGTGCTGCAGCTGGCGCGGCTGCTGTTCGGCGACCCGAAAATCACGGTCGCAGACGTCATGAATCGAGACCCGGTGTACTTCGCGACCACGGATGCCGCCGGCGAAGCGGCACA
>DATBSX010000138.1:0-6624 GCA_036559565.1 Steroidobacteraceae bacterium
AGTGGTTGAAAGATCGCAAGCTCGCGCCGGTCGAGGAAATCACTTTCAAGAGCGCGGACGGCACCTCCATCGACGGCTTCCTCGTGAAGCCGGTGGACTACGTTCAGGGGAAGCGCTACCCGACGATCCTGCGCATCCACGGCGGACCCGTGTACCAGTTCAGCCACGAGTTCATGGAGGACTGGCAGGTCTACGCCGCGAATGGCTATGCCGTGGTCGCGGCCAATCCGCGCGGCAGCTCAGGCCGCGGCTTTGAGTTCGCGAAGGCGATCTACGCGGATTGGGGCAACAAGGACGGCGCCGACGTGATCGCGGCCGTGGACCACGTCATCCAGATGGGCGTCGCGGACCCGGACCGCGTCGGCGTCGGCGGCCACAGTTACGGCGGCATCCTGACGGACGAGGTGATCGCGCGCTACGACCGCTTCAAGGCCGCCGTCAGCAGCGCGGGCTCCGGAAACATGTACGGCATGTACGGCAACGACATGTACATCCGCGAGTACGAGCAGGAGCTCGGCGTGCCCTGGAAAGACCGCGAGGCCTACGACCGCGCGAGCTACCCGTTCCTGCACGCGGACCGCATCAAGACGCCGACGCTCTTCCTCTGCGAGGAGCTCGACCAGAACGTGCCCTGCGTCGGCGCGATGCAGATGTACCAGGCGCTGAAATCGCAGAATGTGCCGACGCGCCTCGTGATTTACCCGGGGGAATACCACCCTGTCACGATCCCGAGCTACCTCAAGGACCGCGCGGAGCGGCTGCTCGACTGGTACGGCCGTTACCTCGGCGTGTCGCCGGCGCGGCCGTAGCGCTTCAGCAGCGCCTGAAGCTTGTCATGCGGCAGCGCCTTGGCGCTGTGGCCGCCGTTGCCGACCATGTCGCGGGCCGCGACCATCGCGTTGACGATGGCCTCCTCCGTCGCCTGCGCGGTCGCCTCGAAGAGGCCGTCGAGCTGCTCATTCTCGAGGAACTCCGCAGTGTGCAGGCCAGCGCCGCTCATCGCCTTGGAGTTCGCGGTCGAGAAGGAAACGAATATGTCGCCCGAACCGTTGCCGGCGAAGGAGCCCATGCGGGCGAGGCCCATCCCCGCGCGCTTTGCGACGCGATCGAGCTGCGTCGGCAGGAGCGGCGCGTCGGTCGCGATCACGATGATGATCGAGCCGCTGTCCGCTTCGCCGCGCTTCGCCGAGCTCGGGATCTCCTGGCCGACCGGGACGCCCGCGATGCGAAGCGCGGATCGCGTGCCGTAGTTCGCCTGCACCAGCGCACCGACGATGTAGCCGTGGCCGTCCAGGTCGACGCGGCGCGATGACGTGCCGATGCCGCACTTGAAGTTGTGGCAGATCATCCCCGTGCCGCCGCCGACGTTGCCCTCGGCGACCGGACCGCCGGTCGCGCCGTCGAGCGCGCCAAAGACGTGCTCCGGCTTCACGTGGAATCCGTTGATGTCGTTCAGCTCGCCGTCCCAGGTCTCCGCGACGACGGGCGTGGACCACCAGTAGCCGGAAGAATCGGGATTGCCGTGGCGGGTGCGCCAGTCGATCGTGGCCTGGTGCACGGTGCCCACGCTGTGCGTGTTCGTCAGCATCACCGGGCCCTCGAGCATGCCGGACTCCTCGATCCAGGCGCGGCCTGTCATCTCGCCCGCGCCGTTCAGGACGAAGCTGCCGGCGAAGGTCGGCGTCTCGATTGAATCGCGGCCACGCGGAAGGATCGCGGTGACGCCGGTGCGCACCTTGCGCCCATCCGCAAGATCCTCGATCAAGGTCACCTGGCCGACCGTCACGCCGGCGACGTCGGTGATCGCATTCAGGGGCCCGGGACTGCCTTCGAATGGGACGCCGAGGTCCCGCGCCCGGGGTCCGGCGTGGGCAATGGATATGGCCAAAGCCGCGAACAATGTCAGGATGTTACGAACTGCGCGGAATCCGATAGCCAAATGGTGCAACCTCGCCGGGACCCTTTCCGGCAATGAAACTTGGGGGCGCCATGCTAGCAGCAATTATGATGTCGCCCGCAAGCGCCTGAATCACGCATCGAACCCGAACCTTGACGGAGTCGACTGAATGAAGATCAATCGCGCGCCGCTCGTTATTTTTCTGTCCTGCATCGCATTCGCGCTCTCGATGCCTTCTTCCGCCGAGACAGTCGTCGTACGCGCCGGTCGCATGCTGGACGTCGAGCAGGGCAAGTACCTGCCGGACCGCGCGATCCGGATCGAGGACGGGCGCATCGCCTCCGTCACGCCGTGGACGCCCAGTTCGCGCGGCGGCAGCCGCGTCATCGACTGGTCGGCATACACGGTTCTGCCGGGACTGATCGACCTGCACACGCACCTCGTCGGCGACATCAGCTCGGCGGACGTCGCCGCGCCGCTCTCCAGTTCCGCCGCGCGCGATGCACTCATGGGCGCCGCGCATGCGCGCGCGACGCTGAACGCAGGCTTCACGACGGTGCGCGACGTCGGCACCTATCGCGCGTTCGTCGACGTCGCACTCAGGAACGCCATCAACGCAGGCCAGGTCGAGGGCCCGCGCATGTACGTCGCCGGCGCCTATGTCACGGTCACGAACGGCGGTGGAGAGGTCACGGGCCTGCCTGCAGGCACGGTGGTGCCGGACGAGATGCGCCGCGGCGTTGCGGACAGTCCCGCCGAGGTGCGCCAGCGCGTGCGCGAACTGCTCGCGGGCGGCGCCGACTTCATCAAGGTCATCGCGACCGGTGCTGTGTTCACGCCCGGCACGACGCCCTCCAAGCCTGAGTTCACCGAGGAAGAGATCCACGCCGCCGTCGACGAGGCCGCGAAAGCCGGCACCTTCGTCGCTGCACACGCGCACGGCGCCGAAGGCATCAAGAACGCGATCCGCGCGGGCGTGCGGACGGTCGAGCACGGCTCCTACCTCGACGACGAGGGTATCAAGCTGATGCTCGAGCGCGGCACCTGGCTCGTGGCCGACATTTATAACGGCGACTACACCGAGGAAGTCGGCACGCGCGACGGCTGGCCCGAGGACATCTTGCGCAAGAACCGCGAAACGACGGATATCCAGCGCCAGAACTTCGCCAAGGCGGTGAAGGCCGGCGTGCGGATCGCATTCGGAACCGATGCCGGCATCTACCCGCACGGCGACAATGCCAAGCAGTTCGCCTACATGGTCAAATATGGCATGACTCCGCTCGATGCGATCCGCGCCGCAACCACGAGCGCGGCTGCCTCACTCGGCCGCTCGCAGGAGCTCGGCTCCATCTCCCCGGGCAAGTTCGCGGACCTGATCGCAGTCCAGGGCGACCCGCTCGAGAACATCGACCTGCTGCGGCAGATTTCCGGTGTCATCAAGCAGGGCGAGCTGGTCCACCATGCGGGTGCCCGATGAGCACGCGTCAGCTCGGCCTCGGCATGGCAACGGCGCTCGTCGTCGGCAACACGATCGGCATGGGCATCTTCATGCAGCCCGCGGCGCTCGCGCCGTTCGGGCTGAACGCCCTGACGGGCTGGGCGGCTGTCATCCTTGGCTGCGTCTGCCTCGCGCTCACGTTCGCGGCCCTCGCCCGCAAGCTCCCGCAGGCCGACGGGCCTTTCGGGTATGTGCGCCAGACGCTCGGCGAGGCCGTCGCCTTCCCGGCGCTCTGGAGCTACTGGATTTCGTGCTGGGTGACGATGCCCGTGCTTTCGATCGGCGTCGTCGGCTACTTCATCACGGTCTTCCCGGCGGCGGCCAGGATCCCGCCCGCCGTGCTCGCCGTCACGTTCATGTGGACCTTCGTCGGCGTCAACCTGTTCGGCGTCAAGACGGGCGGTCGCGTACAGGTGATCACTTCGCTGCTGAAGGTGGTTCCGCTGCTGCTGGTGCTGGTCGTCGGTGCGGTGTCGATCCTCTCGAGTCCCGGCACGTACACGCCGAATATGCCGACGACGCCGCTGACGGTGCACGCCTCCATGGGAGCAGCCGCCGTCGCACTCTACGCGATGCTCGGTTTCGAGTCCGCGGCCGTCGCCGCGGGCCGGGTGACGAATCCCGAGAAGACAATCCCGCGCGCGACGCTGATCGGCACGCTGATCGTCGCCACCTTCTATGTCGCCATCGTCGCGATCGGCATGCTGGTCGTGCCGCAGGCGACGCTCGCCACCTCCAATGCGCCCTTCGTGACGATCGTCGATCACCTGCTCGGCCCCGGCAACGGCCAGTGGATCTCGCTCTTCGTCGTCATCAGCGGACTTGGCTGCCTGAACGGCTGGACGCTGCTGGCGAGCGAACTGACGCGCACGCTCGCCTCGCACCGGCTCCTCCCGGCCGTCCTTGGCGACGGAAACCGCTTCGGCGCGCCCTGGGCGTCGCTGCTCATGACCGGCGCGCTCGCGACCGTCGTCGGCCTCATGAATTACAGCGCCTCGCTGGTCGGCGCGTTCACCAAGCTGTCGCTGATCGTGTCCGCCGCGAACCTGCCGCTGTACGTCTGCTGCTCGTTCGCGCTCTTCGCCATGCTGCGGCGCAGCCCCGCCGGCCTGTCGCCCGCGCTCTGGGTGGCCGGCTTCGGCGGCATCGCCTTCGCGGCGTTCGCGTTCTTCGGCGTCGGCTGGGAGGCCTTCATCTGGGCCCTGCTGCTCTCGCTCGTGGGCGTGCCGATCTACTTCTGGATGCGCCACCGGCACCCCGTTCAGGCATCCCCGGGCACGGCGTAAAATCACCGCAACTTGAAGACGCCCAAGCCCACATCGCTCGAGGTCGCGCAGGTCGCCCAGGTCTCACAGGCGACGGTATCGAGGGCCCTGCGCGACAGCCCGCTCGTCAAGCCGGAGACGCGCGCGCGCATCCAGGAGATCGCGCGCGAGCTGCACTACCGCACCGATCGCAACGCCGCGGGCCTGCGCACGCGCCGCAGCCGCACGCTGGCGCTGCTGCTGTTCGAGGAATTGCCGGACGAGGCGCAGATCAACCCGTTCTTCCTGTCGATGATCGGCCACATCGCGCGGGCGGCCGCGCGGCGCAGTTTCGACCTCCTGATGTCGTTCCAGCAGCTCTCCGAGGACTGGCACACGGACTACGAGCTCTCGAACCGCGCCGACGGCATGATCCTGCTCGGCTACGGCAACTACCTGAATTACGCCGAGCGGCTGCGTCACCTCGCCGAGACGGACTCGCACTTCGTCATCTGGGGACCGGTAGTCGAGAGCCAGCCGGGGCATTACGTCTGCTGCGACAACGTGCTCGGCGCGCGGCTCGCCGCCGAACACCTCATCCGCCAGGGTCGCAAGCGGATCGCGTTCGCCGGCGCAGCGACGGCGGGCTCGCCCGAGTTCCAGCTCCGCCATCGCGGCTTTGCCGAGGTGCTCGACGCGGCCGGCCTCAGCCGCCTGCCGCCGCTCCATACCGAGGCACAGAGCCTTGAGGCCGAGGGCTATCGCTCGGGGATCGAGCTCATCGATGCGGGCATCCCGTTCGACGCCGTGTTCGCGGCGAGCGACCTGATCGCGATGGGCGTGATCCATGCGCTGCAGGATCGCGGGGTTTCCGTGCCCCAGGACGTCGCCGTCGTCGGCTTCGACGACATCGTCTCCGCGGCCGACTTCAACCCGCCGCTCACGACCATCCGGCAGGACACGCACCTGGCGGCCGAAATGCTGGTCGAGAACCTCATCCGCCTGATCGAGGGCCAGGCCATCGAGTCGACGCTCATCGCGCCGCAACTCGTCGTGCGAGCCTCCTGTGGAGCTCTTTCCGCAACATAGCTTGATGATCGTCCGGCGATTGCGACACTCGAAGCGGCAATTCGTCATTGATGACCACCAATTGTAGTTAGGCGGCGCTCGATGACCCACATTGCAGATCTCGCGTCGATTTCCTATTCAGGCTTTACTGGTCCGGTACTTGCCGTGGGATGGTTGGAGTGGCCGCAACCGTTCACACGCGGTCCAGCAGATCCAAACTTTCGTTTGCGCCTTCAGGCCATCGTGGAACGACCATTCGTAAAATACTGGGGGGAGTACTACTGCACACTGTGCAAAGCAGAGGGTAAACCTGGTCCTGAGTCGGTCACTTCGCAGGCAGTTCTGTTGGTGCCTGGTCGTCACTGCGTCTACGAAACGCCAAGTTGGATCGGTCACTACATTTCCGATCACTTCTATCGACCACCTGATGAATTCTGCGATGCCGTCATGTCAGTCCCGAAACCAGGGTCCGCAGCTTATGGCGACGCCGTGGCTGCGCATCTTCCGGCATTCAGCCGGGATCGCGATCCGGAGGCATCGGCTAGCTATTTGTATGAACTATTCCCGCGTGAACACAATAGCTATAGCGTTTCACTTGCGGAGCGAATTTGGCGCCGCCTAACTATGCGTTGGAGCGCTCCGTGAAAGGTTCTTCAATGGGCACGGCGGGCGCCTGGGAAATATTAGCGCCCGCGGCGCCCGGTACTGACATACCACGGCCCGCTCAAAGCGGACGTCAGGCGGCACACATGCGCAACTTACGACTCACCTTGCTGACGCTCACTTGCACATTACTCGGTTGTGCGACTACCGCATCACTGCCGCAGTCGCCGTCAGAGGTTGTGCTCGACCCGTCACGATCTGAGCAGGGGTACTGGCCGCGCTACACTGCCAGCGCAACCATCGAGAGCGCCACC
>DATBSX010000139.1:0-2282 GCA_036559565.1 Steroidobacteraceae bacterium
CCTACAGCCATGAGCGCGGCGGAATTGCGCACGATGGAAAAAGCGACCGCCACGGGTTCCCGATGCATGCGCGCAAGCCTACCGATTTTTCAGGAAGCTGGCCGCGAAAAAGTCAGGAATTCAATGCATTCGGCGGACAATCCCGAATCCGCCTGCGCTTTCGAGGGTAACGATCCTGTCTGACACGCGTCATAAAACGGTCGCCTTATGTCTGGATGTTGTGGTTAAACTTGTACGCGGCACACAGGAGGTGGCCATGTCCTTCAATATTTCCGAATGGTTGATGCGCCGGAGGATTGGCGCCGAGGTTCGCCATGCAGGCCGGCACGTCGAGCACAGCCGGATCGCGAACCCCTACCATGCGGTCAGCATCGAAGTCGGCACCAAGTCCTGTGCCGCAGCGCGTGAACTCGATGGTCGTCGTTACCTGTCCGCGGCTGCGCCGATGCTGCCGCTCAAGGACTGCACACAGGCAAAGTGCCAGTGCCGCTACGCGCACCACAAGGACCGGCGCAGTGCCCAGGACCGGCGCAACAATTTTGCAAATCCGCACGCCCACAAGATGAACGACCGGCGCGAAGGCGGCGGCCGCCGGATGACCGACCCCGTCTAGCGGATCTTGAATTCTTCGGACTGCAGCCCGTGCCGGGCGAGCAGCTTGTAGAAATCGGTGCGGTTGCGGCCGGCCAGCTTCGCGGCCTGCGTCACGTTGCCGCGCGTGATCTGCAGGAGCTGCACCAGGTAATTGCGCATGAACTCCTCGCGGGCCTCGTCGAAGGTCGAGACCTGCGGCGCCGTGCCGGTGCCGAGCGCGCGCTGCACCAGCTCGGCGCTGATCACGGGACCCGTCGCGAGTGACGCCGCGTGCTGGAGCAGCGTCGCGAGCTGGCGGACGTTCCCCGGCCATTCGCCGACCATCAGGAGTTCAACCGCTTCGGGCGCGAGCACGTGGCGCTTGCCCGTGTTGCGGGCGAGCTCGTCCATGAAATGCGCGGCGAGCAGCGGCACGTCGTCGCGTCGCTGCGAGAGCGGCGGCAGGTCGATGCGGCTCACGCTCAGGCGGTAGTAGAGGTCCTCGCGGAACTTGCCGCGCTGGATCAGCTCCGGAAGATTCCGGGCCGTCGTCGAAATGATGCGGCCGGGCTCGTCGTCCTGCAGGCTGTTGAGCGCGATCTGAAGTTCCGGCGGCAGGTCGCCGACTTCGTCGAGCAGGACCGTGCCGGCCGGCGCATCGGCGGGCTTCGGCGGATCGCCGGGTTCGCCGCGACCATCGAGAACGGCCTGCAACGACTCCTGGGTCGCCGTGACGCAGGCGAGGGTCAGGAACCGGGCGCCGCGGCGCGGGCTTGCCTGGTGGATTGCTCGTGCGAGCTGGGCCTTGCCGGTGCCGGGCTGGCCGGTGATCAGCAGCGGGGCGTCAGAACCCGCCGCCATCAGCGCCTGCGAGAGGCGCTCTTCCATGACGGGATTGCGCGTGATGATGCCGGCGCGCCAGTCTTCGGTGACGCTCGCGAATCCCGAGACCTTGAGGGCCGCCCCGATCTGTTCGAGCAGCTGGTCCTTCTCGACGGGTTTCGTCAGGAATGCAAAGGCGCCGCTCTTGGTCGCCGTGACGGCGTCCGGGATCGTGCCGTGCGCCGTCAGCAGGATGACGGGCAGGGCCGGGTAGCGTCCCTGCAACTCCTTCAGGAGCATGATCCCGTCCTTGTCCTTCATGCGAAGGTCGGTCACTAACACGTCCGGCGTGAAGCGAGGAACGGTCGTGAGGGCCTGGGAGGCGTTCTCGCAGGCCGCAACCTCGAAGCCCTCCGAGCGCAGCCGGATCGTGATGAGGCGCAGGAGGCCCGGGTCATCGTCAACCAGGACGATGCGCGGGCGGCGGCCCAGGGGCGTCTTCACGGCCGAGGCTCCGGCGTGCCGCCCTCGAGCGTCGCGATGGCCTCGAGCGTGGCTTCGGCCCGCTCGAGCTCACGGCGCAGCCGGTCCTTTTCCGTGGTCTCGGCCTGCAGCCGGCGATTCAGGTCGGCAATCCGGTTGTCGTCCTGCGAGGTCGTGCCGCTGCGTAGCGTCTCGTTTTCATGCGTCAGCGCAAGCCGCGCATCGAGGTCGCGCACCATCAGGTCCGCGAGCGCGCGCTCGGAAGGCAGCAGGGTCTCCGGCGTCGCGAGAGCCTCGCCGAGGAGCGCCCGGGCGCCCGCCGGGTCGCTTGCGGGATGGCCCGGCACGGCCAGCACGAAGGCGTAGCGGAGCCGCTTCTGGGTCGAGGGATCGGCGAGGTAGGC
>DATBSX010000140.1:0-2966 GCA_036559565.1 Steroidobacteraceae bacterium
CGCGGCGCGCGGGCCCACGGATCCGCAGGCCTGGTACCTGTTCGCGATGGCGAGCCGGCTCATGTACGCGGACCGGGACAAGTTCGTCGCCGATCCGGAGTTCATCCCGGTGCCGGTGCAGGGCATGCTGGAACCGCATTACGTCGTGCGCCGAGCGGCGCTCATCGGCGAGAAGCCGGGACCGGCGCCGGCTGCAGGCGATCCCGCATCGATCGAACGCGGCCTCGATGCGACGCATGAAGCATCCGGGACGTCGCATTTCGTCGTGGTGGATCGCGACGGCAACATCGCGTCGATGACGACCACGGTCGAGTCGCTGTTCGGATCCGGCCGCGCGGTGGACGGCTTCATGCTGAACAACCAGCTCACGGATTTCTCGTATCGCCCGGTCGTGGACGGCGTGCCGGTCGCGAATGCCGTCGAGGGCGGCAAGCGCCCGCGTTCCTCGATGACGCCGGTGATCGTGCTCGACGCAAGCGGAAAACCCGTCGCCGCGCTCGGATCGCCGGGCGGCACGGCGATCCTCGCCTACAACGCCAAGACCATCGTCGGCCTGCTGGCCTGGAAGCTCCCGCTGCAGCAGGCGATCGACCTGCCGAACGTGATCGCGCGCGGGGATGACTACTTCGGCGAAGTGCCGAAGCTCGCGGCTGGCGTCGTCGAGGCGCTCGCCGCGCGTGGCGTCGTCGTGAAGTCCGGCCGCGGCGACGAGTCCGGCCTGCACGGCCTCGCGATCAACGCCGACGGCACCGTCATCGGCGCCGCCGACCCGCGCCGCGAAGGCGTCTGGAAGCCCCTGCCAAACTGATAAAAATGAAGGGGACTGTCCCCTCCATTTTTATCAGATCGAGAGAAGCGCGAGGAGCTCTTCCTGCGCCGCGTAGCGCTTGCCCGCCATCGACACCTGCCGCCCGTACACGCCCTCGCCGTCCATGGTCCAGCTCTGGCAGTTGTCTTCCAGGTAAGGGCGAAGTCCCTCGCGGATGACGCGGTTCTTGAGCTTCTCATCGAGCACCGGAAAGCTGAGCTCGATGCGGCGGAAGAAGTTGCGGTCCATCCAGTCCGCGGATGACAGCCACACATTGTCGGCGCCGTCATTCCTGAACCAGAACACGCGGGAGTGCTCCAGGAACCTGCCGACGATCGAGCGGACGCTGATGTTTTCTGAAATCCCCGCGACGCCGGGCCGCAGCGCGCACATGCCGCGCACGATGAGGTCGATCTTCACGCCGGCGCCCGATGCGGCATAAAGCTCGTTGATGATGGCCGGCTCGAGCAGCGCGTTCATCCGGGCGACGATCCGCGCCTGGCGGCCCTCGCCCGCGATCCGCGCTTCATTGCGGATCGCCTCGATCACGCGCTTGTGCAGCGTGAACGGCGACTGCCAGACGTGCTTCAGCCGCCCTGCGCGGCCGAGCCCCGTCAGCTGCTGGAACACGTCGTTCACGTCGCTGCAGATGGCCTCGTTCGCCGTCAGGAGGCCGAAGTCCGTGTATTGCCGCGCCGTCGCCGAGTGGTAGTTGCCGGTGCCGAGGTGTGCATAGCGCCGCAGCACCGTGCCCTCGGGCCCCGGCTCGCGGCGCACGATCAGCGCCATCTTGGCATGCGTCTTGTGGCCGACCACGCCATAGACGACATGCGCGCCGACGGCTTCCAGCTGCGCCGCCCAGTTGAGGTTCGCCTCTTCGTCGAAGCGCGCCAGCAGCTCGACGACGACCGTCACTTCCTTCCCGGCCCGCGCCGCGTCGATCAGGATCTGCATCAGCTCGGACACCGCGCCCGTCCGGTACACGGTCTGCTTGATCGCGACGACCTTCGGGTCGTGGACGCTCGAGCGAATGAAGTCGAGCACCGGGGCGAACGACTGGTACGGGTGGTGCAGCAGGACGTCTTGCCGCGCGATGGTTTCGAACAGGTCGTTGTCACCCAATTCGAGCGCTGCCGGCACCGAGGGCGTGAACGGCGGGTACTTGAGATCCGGACGGTCGATGTCCGTCAGCACCTCGCGCAGGCGATAGAGATTCACCGGTCCGTCCACGTGATAGAGGTCCTGCTCGTCGAGCTGGAACTGCTGCAGCAGGAATTCGATCATCGGCGGCGAGATCTCCTCGACCACCTCGAGGCGGACCGCGTCGCCGAAGTGCCGCTGCATCAGCTCGCCCTGCAGCGCGATGCGCAGGTTCTTGATTTCTTCCTCGTCGACGAAGAGCTCGGAATTCCGCGTCACGCGGAACTGGTAGGCGCCCTTGACCGTCATGCCGGCGAACAGCTCGTTCACGTGGGCATGCAGCACGGAAGTCAGGTAGACGAAGGAATACTCGCCCCCGCCGATCGACGGCGGCAGGCGGATCGCGCGCGGCAGGATTCGCGGCGCCTGCACGATCGCGACGCGCGAGCCGCGGCCGAAGGCGTCGCGCCCCTCCAGCTCGACGATGAGGTTGAGGCTCTTGTTGAAGAGCCGCGGGAAGGGATGCGCCGGGTCGAGCCCGAGCGGCGTCAGGACCGGCAGCACTTCGCGCTTGAAATAGTCGTGCACCCAGGCGCGCTGCGCGTCGTTCCAGGTGCCGCGCCGCAGGAAGCGGATGCCGGCGGCGGCAAGTTCCGGCAGCAGGGCATCGTTCAGGAGGTCGAACTGCTGGTTGACGAGCGCCCGCGCTTCGCGAGTAACGATCGCGAGCGTCTCCTTCGGCGTCATGCCCTCGGGCCCGGGCTCCGTGATGCCGAGCTTGATCTGTTCCTTGATGCCCGCGACGCGGATCTCGAAGAATTCGTCGAGGTTCGACGAGACGATCGTGAGGAAACGCAGCCGCTCGAGCAGCGGCACGGATTCATCCGCGGCCTGCGCGAGCACGCGCCGGTTGAACGCGAGTATGCCGAGCTCGCGGTTGAGCGGCGGCACGCGGAACACGGTTTTTCCGGTCATGGGGCTCAAGAGGATCGGGTTCCCAAGTTACATTCCGATGACA
>DATBSX010000141.1:0-11971 GCA_036559565.1 Steroidobacteraceae bacterium
GCGCTCGACGCATTGCTCGACGACAACGTCGGCAAGAGCATCGAGGCCACCGTGGTGCGCGGCGGCGGCAGCCGCAAGGTCACGCTCGCCGTGCAGGACCTGCACGCGATCACGCCGGCCGACTACCTCGAGATCGGCGACGGCGTGCTGCATACGCTGTCCTGGCAGATGGCGCGCCACATGAACGTGCCGATCTCCGGCGTCTACGTCGCGAATCCCGGCTACATGCTGGGCGTCGCCGGAATTCCGCGCGGCGCCGTGCTGACCGAACTCGACGGCAAGCCGCTCAAGAACCTCGACGACGCGCTCACGATCTTCCAGACGCTCGGGCAAGGCCAGCGCGCGACGGTCCGTTTCTTCACGATGGAGGACACGCGCACGCCGCAGCTCACGTCGATCCGGATAGACCGCGCCTGGTTCCCGGCGCGGCATTGCGTGCGCGACGATGCGATCGGCATCTGGCCCTGCACGCCGATCGCCGCGGGGCCCGACGCGCCGCCGCCGAAGCCCGGTACGACCCTTTTCACGCGCACCGGCGACAAGCTGGTGGATGAATACGCGCCGTCGCTCGTGCTCGTCGAGTTCAACATGCCGTATGCCATCTCGGGCGTGACCGAGCGCAACTACCACGGCACCGGCGTCGTGATCGACCCGGTGCGCGGCCTCGTCGCCGTGGACCGCAACACCGTGCCGGTGGCGCTCGGCGACGTGCGCCTGACGTTCGCGGGCACGGTGCAGGTGGACGCGACGGTCGAATACGTGCATCCGCTGCACAACCTGGCCGTCGTGCGCTACGACCCGCGCCAGCTCGGCGACACGCCGGTCAAGGCCGTGAAGTTCTCCGAGCGCATGCCCGCGACCGGCGAGACCGTGCACGTCGTCGGCCTGCAGGGCGACAACCGCGTGGTCTCGCAGCAGGCGACGGTGTCCTCGATCGGCCCGGTCGGGTTCCCGCTGTCGCGAACGCTGCAGTTCCGCGATGCGAACCTCGAGATCATGCGGCTCGTGAACGGGCCGGCGGACTTTGACGGCGTGATCGTGGACAAGCGCGGCGACGTGGCTGCGCTCTGGTCGAGCTTCGCCTACGAAGCGGACCGCGAGCTCGTGCAGCAGAACATGGGCGTGCCGGCACCGCTGGTGCAGGAGATGCTCGAATACGCGCGCGGCGAGCGCACGCTGTACTCGGCCGAGGCGGAGTACGGCTTGCTGTCGCTCGCGGAAGCGCGCCAGCTCGGGCTCGACGAGGACTGGATCGACCGCGTGACCGCGCACAACCCGAAGCGCCGCACGGTGCTCACCGTCGACCGCCTGGTGGCGGGGTCGCCGGCCGCAAAGCTGCTAGAACCCGGGGATCTCCTGCTCGCAGTGGACGGCAAGGTCGTCAACAGCTTCGGCGACGTGAGCGCCGCGGTGCGCGCACCCGAAGTCACGCTCACGATCTGGCGGGCCGGGAAGGAAATGACCCTGCCGCTCAAGACCGTGGCGCTCTCGGGCCGCGACGTGGACCGCGTCCTGATCTGGGCGGGCGCGACGCTGCAGGCGCCGCATCGGGCGATGGCCGTGCAGCGCGGCATCGAGCCCGACGGGGTCTTCATCGCCTTCTTCATGTACGGCTCGCCGGCCTCGCGCTACAAGCTCTGGGCTGGACGCCGCATCACGGAAGTGGACGGGATCCACGTTGCGGATCTCGACTCATTCATCCGGGCCGTCACCGGGCGGCCCGACGATGCGTCGCTGCGGCTCAAGACCGAGAGCTGGAACGGCCAGGTCGAAATCATCACGCTCAGGCTCGACCAGCATTACTGGCCGGCCTACGAGCTGCGGCGCACGGAGACCGGCTGGAAGCGCCTGCCGCTCGAGTGAGCCCGCGCCCTGGCGCGGCTATGATGCGCCGATGCTGCCGGAGCCCGGGAAGATCGAGGAAGCGGCCGCCCTGCTGAATGCGGGCGAGCTGGTCGCGTTCCCGACCGAAACCGTCTACGGACTCGGCGCCGACGCCTCGAATGCCGCGGCGGTTGCCCGCATCTTCGCCGCGAAAGGGCGGCCGACGAGCCATCCGCTCATCGTGCACTTCAGCAATTTCGGCGCAGCCCGGAGCTTTGCGTCCGAGGTGCCGCAGGCGGCCGCAAGGCTAGCTGAGGCGTTCTGGCCCGGTCCACTCACGCTGGTGTTGCCGAAATCCGCGATCGTGCCTTCGGCCGTGACCGGCGGGCAGGACACGGTCGCGCTGCGAGCGCCGGCGCACCCGGTCGCGCGCGCGCTGCTCGCGGCTTTCGGTCGCGGCATCGCGGCGCCCTCGGCGAACCGGTACGGACGCATCAGCCCCACGCGCGCGGCGGACGTGCGCGAGGAACTCGGCAACCGGGTTGCGCTCGTGCTCGACGGCGGGGCCTGCGAGGTCGGGCTCGAATCCACGATCGTCGCCTGCCTCGATGGCCGCGTGACGCTCCTGCGCCCCGGTTCGATCTCGCGCTCGCAGGTGGCCGACGTCGTCGGCCGCGTGGAGGATGCCGGCGCTGACGCGCCGCGCGCACCCGGGCGGCAGCGCTCGCATTACGCGCCCGGCACGCCCCTCGACATCGTCGATGCCGGATCGCTTAGAAGCGGAGTCGAGGCCGCGCTCGCGCAAGGCGGGCGTATCGCCGTGCTGGCGCGCAGCGGCGCGCCGGCGAAATCCGGTCGGGTGGTCTGGCGCGAAATGCCGGCCGCTCCGGCTGCGTATGGCCGGGCGCTCTACGCGGAGCTGCGCGCGCTCGATGCGGCGGGCGTCGCACGCATCCTGGCGGAAGCGGTGCCTGCGGGCGAAGCCTGGGCGGCAATCGCGGATCGCCTCATGCGGGCCGCCACCCGCGGCGAGGCCGCGGACGGCATGGTCGACGACTCGCCCTGAAGCGCGGTCAGCGGACCGACACGTTCTCCGACAGGATCGTGTTGATGTCGTCGAGGCCCTTGCGGTCGAGGGTCCCGGCGGCCTGCTGCAGGCGCAACACGTTCAGCAGGTAGTCGTAGCGGCTGCGCGCATAGTCGGTCTGCGACTGGAACAGGCGCTGCCGGGCCTGCAGGACGTCGACGGACGTGCGTGTCCCGACCTCGTAGCCCGCTTCGGTCGCCTGCAGCGCGGTCTGCGCCGAATCAACCGCCTGCTTGAGTGACTGCACGCGGGCGACTTCGGAGTTGACGCCGAGGAAGGCGTCGCGCGTCGATCGCTCGGTCGCTCGCGCCGTGCGCTCGAGGCGCTCGCGCGCGGCCGTATGCCGGTACTGCGCCTGGCGCACGCGGGAATTCGTCAATCCGCCGGCGAAGATCGGGACCGTCACCTGCAGGCCGTAGACGGTGTCGTAATTGTCGCTGGAGGTGTCGCCGATGCTCGTGCCATTGAGCGAGCCTGCGGACTCGTCGTGCCCGCGTCGCACGACGAAGTCCACGGCGGGGATATAGCCGCCGCGTTCGACGTTGACGTTCGCGCGCGTGATTTCGGCCGCCAGGCGGCTCGAATTCAGGCTGGCATTCTGGTCCATCGCGAGCTTGACCCAGTCATCCGGGCTGGCGGGATTCGGCCCGTTGAGCGGCATGTCGTTGCCCGGCTTCTCGAGCGTGTCCCAGGTGTCGCCGGTCAGTTCGCGCAGGAGTTCGCCCGCGTTCGCGAGGGCACGCTTGCCCTGGATCAGCGCGGCGCTTGCGGAGTCAAAGGCGGCCTTGGCGTCCTGCACGTCCGTGACCGCGATCAGGCCGACCTCGAAGCGCTTCTCGGACTGCTCGAGCTGGCGGCCGATGGCGTCGTACGCGGCCTGCGCGGCCTCGAGCGTGTCGCGCGCCGCGAGCACGTTAAAGTAGGCCTCGGCCGTGCGCAGGACCAGGTCCTGCTGGGCGACGACGTAGTCGGCTTCCGCCTGCGCGCGCTCGGAATTCGCGCGCTGGTAGGTTGCCCAGTTTTCCCAGCGGAAGACGCTCTGGCGCAGCGTGAGATTCCAGCTGGAGCTGTCACCGTCGAAGTTGTTCACCTGCGGCGTCAGCGGCACCCCCGGCGCGACGAAGATGCCTGTGCTGTTGGTGTCGACCGTGTCGTTCCACACCCCGTCGGCAGTGACCTGCGGGAGCAGGGCGGCGAGCGCCTGCGGCTTCGACTCGCGCGTCGCGAGCCGGTTGGCCTCGGCCTCGCGGATAAGCGGATCGTTGGTGAGCGCGCGCTCGTAGACCTCCTTGAGGTCCGCCGCGGACGCGCTGAAGCAGGCGAGGCTCGCGGAGGCGAGGATCGTGTGGACGAGGAATCGGGTATTCATGCGCAGGCATTCCTTCGCAAAGTAAGGGCAAGGAGGACAACTACTGTATTACTAGTGTATATCACCAACTGACCCGGGCTCAAGAGGACTCGATACTGCCACCTAGGGCGCCAGAAACAGGCGAATTTGCGTCAAAACGCCCTAAAAGAGGGTCAAAAGGCCTTTCGGGCTTCGATTCAGAACCGGAAACGCGAGGGGACGACCGGCTGAACGAGCGGCTCGATACGGGTCTCGAACAGCGTTTCGCTGAGCCATGAATCCTCCCCGGTCCGGGTCACGAGGCGCGCCTCCATGGGGGACGCCGTGCCGATCACGACGAACATCCGACCGCCCACCACCAGCGCGCGTTCAAAGCGCGGTTCCGGCGCAGGCAATGCGCCCGTGATCGCGACGACCTCGTAGGCGGCGTCGAATTCCCGCGTGAACGCATCACCCGTCTCGATCGAGATGCGCGAAATCCCCTGTTCGCCGATGGCGCGCGCGGCGCCAGCCGCAAGATCCGCATGGATTTCGACGCTGTCCACGGAGCCCGTCAGCTGCGCGAGGCAGGCTGCGAAAAATCCGCTGCCGGTGCCGATCTCGAGCGCGCGCTCGCCGCGCACCGGCGCAAGCGCCTGCAGGATCCGGCCCTCGAGCGCCGGCGGCAGCATGAACTGGCCGTGGCCGATCGGGATGGGCGCATCGGCGAAAGCGACGCCGCGATAAGCCTCGGGCACGAACTTCTCGCGCGGAATTGCGCCGAGCGCATCGAGTACGCGTGCGTCGAGCACGTCCCAGGTCCGCACCTGCTGGTCGATCATTTGCCGCCGGGCGGCTTCTGTTTTGGCGTTCATCGCAGTTCCATTATGGTGAATCGCGGCGGGCCTCAGTACAAGCGTGGGCTATGCTGCCCAAGGCCGCGCAATGTAACGAAATTGACGGTCCCGCGGGCCGCGGATTCTAAGGGGATGACAGGCCTGATGACGGTCCCGATGATCGCCGCCTTGGCGCTGGCGATGCTAGCCGCTGTCCTTGCGATCTTCGCCTGGCGCCTGCGGCAGGAAGTCGCACGCCTGCAGGATGCAGGCAGGCCCGCGCCGCCCGCGGAGCCGGGCGGCGACACCATGCTCGCGATGCTCGCGGCCCTGCGCGAGCCGGCACTCCTGCACGGCGAGCGGATCGAAGCCGTGAACGACGCTTTCTCGACCCTGGTCGGCGTGCCGCCCGCCGAACTCGCCGGCAGGACGCTGGCCGAGCTCGTCTCCGCCGAGTATGCGGAGCTCGTCGCGCTCGCCGTCACGCGCGTGCTCGCGGGCGAGGCGAATCCCGCGCTCACGGAAGTGGAAGTCGCGGATTCGCACGGACAGGTCACGCGCCTCGAGCTGACCGGCTCCGCGATCGATTCCGCCGGCCGCAAGCTGGTGCTGTTCACGGCCGAGGAGATGCTGCCGCACCGCGAGGGCGAGGGCGCGGGCCTCCCGCCCGCGCGCTCGCAGCTCGCGCTCGACTCGCTCGGCGAAGGCCTGCTGACGACCGACGCGCACGGCCTCATCGATTACATCAATCCGTCGGCCGAGACGCTCACCGGCATTCGCCGGGAGGACGCCGTCGGCCAGGCATTCGGCGCGATGCTCGGCTTCGTGGACGAGCACGACCGCCGTGCGCTCGCCGATCCGGTGCAGCAATGCCTCGCGACCGGCAGCCGCGTCAATCTCGGCCGCCGCTCGATCCTGATCTCCCGCGCGACCGGAAACGAACTCGGCGTCGAGGCTACGGCCTCGCCGATCCGCGGGCCGGACGGCGACGTCTCGGGCGTCGCGGTGATGCTGCACGACGTGAGCGAGCTGCGCGGCCTCACGCAGCAGATGTCCTACCAGGCAAGCCACGACGCGCTGACGGGCCTCGTCAACCGCCGCGAGTTCGAGCGCCGCCTCGGCGAGGCGCTAGAGATCGCGCGCGCGGGCCGCCAGGGCCACGTGATGTGCTACCTGGATCTCGACCGCTTCAAGGCCGTGAACGACACGAGCGGCCATCTCGCGGGTGACAACATGCTGCGCGAGGTTGCGTCGCTCATTCGCGAGGCCGTCCGCGATTCGGACACGGTCGCGCGGCTCGGAGGCGACGAGTTCGGCGTCCTGCTCGTCGGCTGCCCGCTCGAGAAGGCGCGCCAGATCGCCGACGACATCCTGCGCGCGATCGCCGAGTACCGCTTCATCTGGAAGGACCGGATCTTCAGCGTCGGCGTCAGCATCGGCATCGTGGAGCTGACGGGGGAGAGCAACTCGCTCGAGGAGATCCTGACTGCGGCGGATTCCGCCTGCTATGTCGCCAAGAAGCAGGGCGACAGCCACGTGCACGTCTATTCCTCGCACGACGAGGTCGTGGCGCGCAGCCGCGGGGAGATCCAGTGGCTGCAGCGCCTGCAGGCCGCCCTGCGGGACGGGTTTTTCGAGCTCTACATCCAGCCGATCGAGCCGACCCGGCCGAACTCGACCGGCGGTCCCGCGATGGAGGTCTTCGTGCGGCTGCACGACGAGGGCCATGCGATCCTTCCGGCAGAGTTCTTTCCGGCCGCGGAGCGTTACCGGCTGATGTCCATGATCGACCGCTGGGTGCTCGGCTCCGCGCTCGCCGCGATTTCAGCCGGCGCGATCCGCCTGCCGCCGGGCAGGAGCCTGTCGATCAACGTGTCAGGGCAGACGCTGGCGGACCCCACCTTCCTCGAGTTCGTCGTGGACGAGCTCGACCGCACGGGCGTGCTGCCCGCGCAGATCTGCTTCGAGGTCGCGGAGATCGCCGTCATCGGGAACCTCGAGCAGGCGCGCCGCTTCATCGACGTCCTGCACGGCATGGGCTGCCGCTTCGCGCTAGACGACTTCGGCACCGACCTCGGCGGCTTCGCGAACCTGAAGCAGCTGCCGATGGACTACCTCAAGATCGACGGCTCGTTCATGCGCGACCTGGGCCGCGATTCCGTCAACCAGGCGATGGTGAGCGCGGTCGTCGGCATGGCGCGCAGCCTGAACTTCCGGCTGGTGGCCGAGCAGATCGAGGACGTCGCCGCGCTCGAGGCCGCGCGCGCGATGGGCATCGACTTCGTGCAGGGCCATGCGATAGGCCGGCCGCGGCCGCTGGCGCCGGCGGCCTGATCCGCGATCAGTGGCTGATCGCGGGCGGGTCCACGAAGCGCCGGATCCCGAATTCCGCATAGATCTCCGCCGGCGCGAAGCCGATACCGTCGCGCAGGACGTAACTGACCTTGCGGATGTCTGAAATATTCTGCGTCGGGTCGCCGTCCACGAGGATCAGGTCCGCGCGCTTGCCGCGCTCGATCGTTCCGCGGTCCGCGAGCACCCCCGCGTAGCGCGCGCCGTTCTCGGTCGCGATGCGGATCACCTCGCCGGCCGGAATGCCCGCCTGGACGTACAGCTCGAGCTCGCGATGGAGCATGAAGCCCGCGAGGCTGTCGGTGCCTGCGACCAGCGGCACGCCTGCCGTGTGCAGGCGGCCGAAGAGCTGCATCATGCGCTGCCAGGATTCCCGGTAGGTTGCGAGCTTGCCGCCGCTCACGTCGGTCGAATTGTTGCGCAAGGCGCGCTGGTTCGCGATCGGGAAGTGGTCCGCGACTGGCGCCAGTGACGGGTCCATGTCGCCGGGCTTCTGCGTGTAGGTGCCCTCGAAAGTCGCGAGCGTCGCGTCGATCACGGTCTTGTGGTCGACCAGCAGCTGGATGAAGTCGCGCACCTTCTGCGAGTCGAGGTCGATCGTGCGGGCGCGCTCGCCGACCAGGTTGAATCGCAGGATCGTGCGCGAGTCCGTGTCCGGGTCCGAGACGAAGTTCAGCACCATCTGGTTGATGTGCTGCAGCTCGTCGTAGCCCTCGCGGACGACTCGTTCTGAGCGCGAGAAGGCCGGCACATGGCCGCTGACCCGCAGCCCACGCGAATGGGCGTAGGTCGCGATCGGCTCGGCCCACTCGGGCTTGATCGAGTTGTAGAGCTTCACCTGGCGGTAGCCGCGCTCGGCGTACCAGTCGACCGCGTTTTTCGCTTCCTCCACGCTGTTGACGACGAAACCGCCGCGCGAGGCATACGGGCTCTCGCCCTCGATGTATCCCGCCGGCTCGATGTGCGGCCCGATCGCCGTGCCGGACGCGATGTCGGCGCGCAGCTGCGCGAGGTAGGCGTTGTCGTTGCCCATGTCGCGCGAGGTCGTGACGCCGCCTGCGATCTGCAGGATCGAGTTCCAGGCGTCCTCGTGCGCGTGCATGTCGAAGAGGCCCGGCAGGAGTGCGCGGCCGGCGCCGTCGATGACGGTCGCGGGATCCCTGGCCGGCGACTCCGCCGGGTAGATCGCCGCGATGCGACCGTTGTTGACGTACAGGTCGGCCGGTTCGCCGAGGCGCATCGTGGTCGTGTCGTAGACGCGCACGTTCTTGATGAGGATCGGCTGCGGCAGGGACTGCGTGTGGTTCTTCGCGATGTCCCTGAGGAATTTCGCCTCGGCTGCGAGCTGCACTTTCTCGAGCTCGAGTCCCGCGGACTCGTAGCCGGCGGCGATGACGTGCCGCCCGCCCGGATTGATGCTGGCAAAGAGCTGCCTGGCCGGATCGGCGTCGAGCCAGACGTAATTCGGCTGCAAGTCGGCGCCGAAAATGGCGTACAACTCGACGGCGCGCTCGCGGCCGGCCGGCCCGACGCGCGCATCCGCGAGCTTCTCGCTTCGAAGCTCGCCGCCCGGCAGCGCCGCGATCCGCCCGCCCGCCCGCTGCGTCGCGCGCACGATGATGGCGTCCACTTCGGGGCTGCCGTAGGTCGGCAAGTACAGCCCCGGCCCCGAGAGGATCGTCTCGCCCTTGTCGGACGGCGACTGCCAGCTCGCTCGCTTCCCCGAAAGCGAGAAACGCTCGTCCAGGATCGCGCCGTAGGTGTTCTTGCCCGTCTGGTGATAGCTCTTGAGCGTGCCGTCCGGCAGGACCGCGATGTCCTCCTCGCTGTCCGGCCCGCGCCCGTTGTCGCGGTACGTGAAGCTCACGTGCATGCGGCCGTCGTTGCCGGTCACGACTTTCTGCGAGCCGGCTTTCGTGCCGGTGTACAGCACGTTGTAGTCGAGCGTCGTGTCCGCGATTGCGGGAATGGCGAAGGCGAGGGCGAGCCAGGCGAAGAGGATTCTCATGGGATGTCTTCTCACTTGATCGTGCCGGTCTCGAGCGCGTGGTTTTCGTCCGCGTGCCCGGTGAGCTGCCAGTGAATCATCGACACCGGGATCATGCCGGCCCCGTTCACTTCGTCGAAATAGCGCTTCATCGTGAAGTCCTTGCCAAGCTGCTGGGCCCGCACGCGCATCAGGTCATCGAGCAGGTACTTGCCGGTGACATAGCTCGTGCCGTAGCCCGGCTGGCGCAGGTAGAGCTGCTGCTCGAAGCCGAGCAGGTCGAGGTCCGGGCGCATCCAGCCGCGCGGCGTGAACTCGGACTGGAAGGCCTTGGCCTGCTTGAGGTCGAAGAGGTTCGCCTGGGCATAGAGCGACGCGAGGCCGCGCGCGGAGCGCTGCGCCAGCATGATCCAGATGATCTCCTTGGCGCGCGGCTCCTCGTCAAAGAGCCCGGCGTGCAGCATGAACTCTTCCATCGCCGTCGCCATGCCCTCGGCGCGCGTATCCCAGATGTTGTAGAGGAGGGGGCCGCGCCGGACCGGGCTCGCGTGCGGCTCGTCGCGCATGCGCGCGAGATCCCACCAGTGGTAGAAGTGCGTGTAGAGCGTCAGCGGTTCGTAGTGAGTCGCGATCGCGAAGAAATTCCGCGTCTCGAGCGGCACGAACGCGCCGATCTTCGCGCGCAGCGCCGCGTCCATGCTGTCCCGCATCGGGTAGAGGTCGCGCTTCTTGAGGAAGTCGAGGTAGCGCGTGATCGCCTCGTTGCCGCGCCGCTGGTATTCCTCCGGCGACTGGATGACCGGGAGTTCGGGCAGCCCCGCGTTGCGCGCTTCTTCGAGCTTGAGGGAGGCATGGGCACGCGCCAGTTCGCGCTTCAGGAGATCCACTTCCTGGTCCCAGGTCATCGGCACCAGGTAGACGTTCTTGAGAAGCCAGTTGTAATTGTCCTTGCCGACGCCCGAGGGTCCGGTCTTCGAGGGCGCCTGTTCGTCGAGCCAGGCGACGAAGCCGGTGGTCGCCTCGCGGGCCGCCGCGATAGCCTGCTTGAGCGCGCGGCCGCTGCCCGCCGTCTTCCCGGCGAGCTCATCGAGCGTCGCGACCTGGCCGCGTATCGTGCCTGCGCCGGTGACCCAGAGGTCATGCGCGTTGCCCGTCAGGTTCCCCCGCGCCTGTGCGAGAAGCGGCGGGACGATTGCGAGCTCGCGCGCGAGCTTGGCCTCGGCCTCGCGCGAGAGCGGGAACGAGTACGTCCAGAGCTCGACGACGTCGTGATGGACCGTGCCTTCATGCGCCGGCGTATCGCTCTGCTCAGGCCACACGCTGAGATAAAAGGCGGGGTCCCTCGCCCAGGGCTGGAGCACGCGGGCGTAGAAGTCGAAGCCATTGATCTCCGCGCGGACGAGCGCCTGGTCCACGCGCTGCTCGACCGGCCAGGCGCTCGTGTCGATGGCCTCGAGTCGGTCGCGGTAGGACTTGAGTTCCTGCTGGCGTCGGGCGAAGGTCGCGGCCGTGTAATCCGGCGCGCCGTCCTTCATCGGCGGGTGCTCGAAAGCGCGCCATTCCTCGAAGAACCTGGCGAAGGCGTCGTAGCCGGGCGCAGCAGGCGCGTCGGCGAGTGCTACGGGCACCGCGAACACGAGGGTGGCGAGTGCGGCCGCCAGGCGGCGGCAGGCGAGCGGAATTGGCATTTTGGGCCCCCCGGGAGAGGCCCGGATTCTAGGCCTGCATTTTGGATCGCGTCCAGAAATCTGCCGGTCGCGCGTTCCGATTGAATTCCGCGCCGAATGGGAGTATTCCAGAGCCCTTCGCAATTCCCGGGAGGACAGCATGAATCGCAACCTCATGCTGGCGGTCGTCGTCATCCTGTTGGCGGCCGCCGGTTTCTGGCTGTACGGAAAGACCAAGGGTCCGGCTCCGCTGCCCGACCTCGCACCGGTCGGCGCAAACCTCATCGAGGGGCTCGGCGACTACAGCATGCCGATCACCGCGAAGAACAAGGACGTGCAGCGCTGGTTCGACCAGGGACTAGCGATGACCTACGGCTTCAACCACGACGCTGCCGAGCGCTCTTACCTGAAGGCCGCGGAACTCGATCCGGACTGCGCCATGTGCTGGTGGGGCGCTGCGCTCGTGCTGGGGCCGCATGTGAATGCGACCATGAACCCGGATAACAACCCGAAGGCCTGGGATCGTCTGCAACGCGCCCAGAGGGCGGCGTCCAAGGGGACGGAGAAGGAACAGGCCTTCATCAAGGCGCTGTCGGCGCGCTATGCCGAAGCCCCGCCCGAAAACCGCCGCCCGCTCGACGAGGCGTATGCGGCGGAGATGGGCGAGCTCGCCGCGAAGTATCCGGACGACCTGGATGTCGTGACGATGCACGCCGAGTCCCAGATGGACCTCCAGCCCTGGGACTACTGGGACGCGAGCGGCCAGCCGAAGGGCCACACGGCCGAAGTCGTGTCGCAGCTCGAGTCCGTGATGCAGCGCAATCCGAAGCATGTCGGGGCACTGCATCTGTATGTTCACGCCGTCGAAGCCTCTCTGGATCCATCGAGGGG
>DATBSX010000142.1:0-2218 GCA_036559565.1 Steroidobacteraceae bacterium
AGCTTGAAGCGCGTCAGGATGGTGCGCAGGTCATGGCTGACGCCGGCCAGCATGGTGGTGCGCTGCTCGACGTGCGTGGTGATGCGGTCGCGCATTTCGAGGAACGCCGTGGCGGCCTGGCGCACCTCGCGCGCGCCGCGCGGGCGGAAGTCGTCGGGCACGCGGCGGCCCTTGCCGAACGCATCGGCCGCTTCGGCCAGCCGCAGGATCGGCCGGATCTGGTTGCGCAGAAACAGGATGGCGACGGTCAGCAGGATCACCGACGAGCCGATCATCCACAGCAGGAAGATGTGCGAGTTCGACGCATAGGTCTGCGAGCGCGTGGCGACGAAGCGTAGGATGGCGTTGTCGTGCTTGACGCGGATCTCCACGTGGCGCGACTGGCCCACCGTGTCGATCCAGAACGGCCGTTGCACCTGCCGGCGGATCTCGTCCGACAGCGCCCGGTCGAGCAGCGCGAAGAACGGCTTCGGCCGCGGCGCCGGCAGATCGCCGGGCGGCAGCACCTGCATCGACAAGTTCAGCCGGTCGCGCGCCATCTCGATGAGCTTGCTGTAGTCGTCCTTGCCCGGATAGTCGTCGTAGATGTCGATGACCGCCGCGATGTCGCGCGCCGTGGCTTCCGACAGGCGCCGCGTCACCGCCTGCCAATGCCGCTCCATGAACACGAAGGCGACGACGCCTTCGAGCACGACGATCGGCGCGATGATGATGATCAGGGCGCGGGCATAAAGGCCCTTGGGCAGCACGTCGGCGAGCCAGCCGGCGATGAGCTCCATATTGCGGGTATGAGTAGCGGCGAACCACGTGCCGAATTTGCGCAGCGCCGGCGGCGCCGGAGGGAGGGCCTCCCAGGCTCTGCGGACCGGAGCCGGGATGTAGAAGTCGGAGCGGCGCGGCCAGCGCCAGCGAAAATGGCGCACCTTCTGCCACAGCGCAGGCCATGACCTGAACGAACGGCGCTCGGGCTCGTCGCCTCTGGCGACCATCAACCGACCTCGGGATCCGGCGGATCAATCAGAATAGAGAATATACCCTTTGCCGCGCACTGTCTGGAGGTACACGGGGTTGGAGGGATCGGTCTCTATTTTCCGCCGCAGACGGTTGATTTGCACGTCGATGGCGCGGTCGCTGCCGGTTGAATCCTCCGGCGAAAGCTCGTGACGCGGGATGGGCATGCCGATGCGCTGGGCGAACATACGCAACAGGTCGCGCTCGCGCTCGGTAAGCTTGACGGTCTCTTCATGGTGCTTCAGCTCGCCGCGCGAAACGTGAAACACATGGTTGCCCATGCGAACCTCTTCGCTCGGACCGGCAGCGCCAGAGGCGCGGCGCAGAATGTTGCGGAGCCGCAGCAGCAGCTCGCGCGGCTCGAAGGGCTTGGGCAGATAGTCGTCGACCCCGGCTTCGAGACCTTCGATGCGGTGTTCGGGATCGGAGCGCGCGGTGAGCATGCAGATGGGCACCGAGCGCGTCGCCTTCAACTCGCGCGCCAGATCGAGACCGTTCTCGCCTGGCATCATCACATCGAGCAGCACGGCGTCGAACTCGAGCCCGCGCATGCCGGCGCGCGCGGTCTCGACGTCTTGCGCCGTCGTCACGCGAAAGCCCTGCTCGGAAAGGTAGCGGCCCAATAGGTCGCGGATCTTCTGATCGTCGTCGACGATGAGCACGTGCGGAGCGTTGTCTGGCAGCGGTCCACTTGCGACCTTGGCAGCTCTCATATTCGCCCCTCGTCTAGAAGTGTCGCGCTCAGGTGCGCGTGCCGGACACTAGCCTTACCAGCGCCTCCACGCGCGGGCGATCCGACTCCGTAATCATGGCAAAAAGGAAGCGGCGGGCAAACTCCGCGGCCCCAGGCCCCGCTTTAGCAAGGGCCGCCTCGATGTGCTGCACCTGCTGTGTGGTGAGCTTTTCGGCCAGCCGGCTGCCCTTGGCGGTCACGAACAGCCGCCGCTCGCGCCGGTCGTCGTTTCCGGCGCGTTGCATAATGAAGCCTTTATCGATGAGCTGCTTCAGGACGCGCGCGAGGCTCTGCTTGGTGATTTTCAGGATGTCGAGAAGGTCGGCGACGCGCAGTCCCGGATGCCGCTGCACGAAATGCAGGACGCGGTGATGGGCGCGGCCGAAGCCGTATTCCTCCAGCACTGCGTCGGGGCCGCCCGTGAAATCCCGATAGGCGAAAAACAACAGCTCGACGTAGGCGACAAGTTCCTCG
>DATBSX010000143.1:0-4509 GCA_036559565.1 Steroidobacteraceae bacterium
GGCACGCAGGCCGGCATCGGCAACTCGCTCGGCACGTTGACGACGGTGATCGCGACCGCACAGGGACTCGCCTCCGGATTGCCATTTGATACCGCGGTCGCGATCGCGACCAATGCCGGCGTGAATGCAGCGGCCGCAAACGGCGGCGACCTCTCGCCTGAGACGGCCGCGGGCTACGCGGCGATTGCGGGCAACACCGTGCTCGCGGGCGGCAGCGTGTCGGGGCAGGCGACGGCCCTCGCCACACATGAATACGCGCAGACGGCGCACTACTTCACGGAGTACCCGGACGACATCCAGCTCCTGGGTCTGTCCTTCAACACCCAGCTCGGAACGACCGGCGTCGCGTTGCAGGGCGAGGTGTCCTATCGCCAGGACGTGCCGCTGCAGTTCGACGACGTCGAGCTCCTGTTCGCCGCGCTGACGCCGTTCGAAGCCGTCGCGCTCGGCGCACAGGGCATCCCGGTGCCGGCCGACTGCGCGCCGGCGCTGCCGACGCTCTCGCGCTGCGGCCAGCTCGGCGCGTTTGGCGTCGACCAGGTGGTCAAAGGCTGGGGCGAGTTCGACGTCTGGCAGGGCCAGATGACCGCGACCAAGGCCTTCCCGCCGATGCTCGGCGCATCACAGCTGGTGGCCGTCATCGAAGCGGGCATGACGCACGTCGAAAGCATGCCGAGCAAGACCGAGGGCGGCCCGAACGGCCAGGGCCTGCGCCTGAACGGGCCGGGCACGTCGGTATCCGGCAACGAGGCGCTCGCCGGGCGGCATTTCGGCGAGGTCGAGCCGCTCGACCGTTTCGCGGACGCCGACTCCTGGGGTTATCGCCTCGCGCTCCGGCTCGACTACCTCGGCCTCATCGGCGCCTGGAATTTCTCGCCGCGCTTCATCTGGTCGCAGGACGTCGACGGCACGACGCCGGGTCCGGGCGGCAATTTCGTCGACGGCCGCCAAGCCGCGACTTTCGGCGTGCTCGCGAGCTACCAGTCGCAGCTCGAGTTCGACGTCAGCTACACGACTTTCGACGGCGCGGGCCGCTACAACGAGCTGACCGACCGCGACTTCCTGGCGGCGACGATCAAGTACTCGTTCTGATTCGGGGCGGAGACAAGCCATGACGAAGTTGAAGACCATCCTCGGTGCAGGCGTGCTGGCCGCGGCGGGTGTCGCGGGGATCGCGGCAGCGGGCGTCACGGCAGAGCAGGCGGCCCGCCTAGGCGCGGACCTGACACCGATGGGCGCCGAAAAGGCCGGCAATGCGGCGGGCACGATCCCGGCCTGGACCGGCGGCATCAAGTCGGCGGCCGATGCGGGTGCGCCGGGCTTCAAGCCGGGCGGTCACCACCCGGACCCATACGGCAACGAGAAGCCGCTTTACAAGATCGACGCCTCGAACATGTCGAAGTACGCCGCGAACCTCACGGCGGGGCACAAGGCGCTGCTCGCGGCGTACAAGACGGACTACTTCCTCAACGTCTACCCCTCGCACCGCAGCGCGGCGTTTCCGCAGCGCATCTATGACGCGGTCAAGGGCAATGCGACCACCGCCAAGCTGACGGGCACCGGCACCGGCGTCACGGGCGCGATCGGCGGGCCGCCGTTCCCGATCCCGCAGTCGGGCATCGAGGTGATCTGGAACCACATCCTGCGCTACCGCGCCGACGTCGCCGAGCGCTTCATCGGCCAGGCGGCGGTTTCGCGGACGGGCACCTACAACCTCGTCAAGTTCCACGACGAGACGATGGTCACCTACGCGCTCCCGGGCGCGACCGAGGCGGCGCTCGACAACGTGATCGTGCTGTTCATCCAGGAGACGACTGCGCCGGCGCGCCTTGCCGGCGAGATCCTCCTGGTGCACGAAACGCTGGACCAGAGCAAGGAGCAGCGCCGGGCCTGGCTCTACAACCCGGGCCAGCGCCGCGTGCGCCGCGCGCCGAATGTCGCCTTCGACAATCCAGGCACCGGCTCCGACGGGCTTCGCACCTCCGACCAGTTCGACCTCTACAACGGCAGCCCCGAGCGCTACGACTGGAAGCTGGTGGGCAAGCAGGAAATAGTCGTTCCGTACAACGCCTACAAGCTTCACAGCAACAAGGTCAAGAACGACGACATCATCACGCCGCTCCATATCAACCAGGACCTCGCGCGTTACGAGCTGCACCGGGTCTGGGTCGTGGACGCGACGCTGAAGGCGGGCCAGCGTCACCTGTACAAGCGCCGCACGTTCTACATCGACGAGGACTCGTGGCAGATCCTCGTGGTGGACTGCTACGACGATCGCGACCAGCTCTGGCGCATCCAGGAAGGCCACTCCGTCGAGTATTACGACGTGCCGACCTTCTGGACCACGCTCGAGCTGACCTACGACCTGCAGGCGGGCCGCTACCTCGCGCTCGGCCTCGACAACGAGGAGCCGCAGACCGTCGACTTCAACGTGAAGCGCACGGCCGCCGACTTCACGCCGGCCGCGATCGCAAGGCGCGGCACGCGCTGAGGTGAACAGGCTCGCGCTTGCGGCGTTCGCCCTTGCGGTGGCGCCGCAGGCCTTGCCGCAGGACGCGGCACCGCGGGATCCCGCGGCGCAGCCGGCGGTCATCGCGCCGCTCGCGGTCAAGTCGCTCCTGCTCGACCTCGCCATTGCAGGCAAGCGCGTCGTCGCGGTGGGCGAGCGCGGCCATATCCTGCACTCCGACGATGCCGGCAAGACCTGGACGCAGGCCGAGGTCCCCGCGAGCGCGAACCTGACCGGCGTCTGGTTCGCGGACGCGAAGAACGGCTGGGCCGTCGGCCACGTGGAGACGATCCTGCGAACGCAGGATGGCGGCCAGTCCTGGAGTCTCGTCCACTTCGAGCCGGAGAATCCGCAGCCGCTCCTCGACGTCTGCTTCGCCGACGCCTCGCATGGCGTTGCCGTCGGCGCCTATGGCGTCATCTACGTGACGACGGATGGCGGCGCGGTCTGGAGCCAGGTGCCGTTCGAACCCGAGCCCCTGCCAGGCGCCGAGAAAGTCGCGCCGTCCGAGGACGAGATGGAAACGGAGGTGGACCTGGGCTTCGAGTTTCACCTGAATGCGATCGCACGCGGTCCGGGGCATCGCATGTACCTCGGCGCGGAGGCGGGGCGCCTGTTCCGGTCCGACGACGACGGGTCGCACTGGCGCGAGCTGCCTTCACCGTACGACGGTTCTTTCCACGGAATCCTGGCGCTCGAGGGCGATGCGCTGCTGGCCTTTGGACTTCGAGGAAACCTGTTCCGTTCCGAGGACGGCGGCGCGACCTGGACCGTGATCCCGACCGGGACGACAGCGCTGCTCGATGCCGGCGCGCGCATCGACGATCGAACGGTCGTCGTGGCCGGACTCGCCGGCGTCATCCTTGTGAGCCATGACGGCGGGCGCAGCTTCACGCTCTCGCAGCAGGAGGACCGCAAGGCGATCTCGTCGGTCGTCGCTTCGGGCGACGGCGCGTTGATCGTCGCCGGCGAGGGCGGGGTTCGCCGGCTGCCGCTGCCCGGCGGCAAGCCGTGAAGCACGCGGGCGACGCGAAGATCGCGGCCTGGCTCGAGCCGCGGGTCTTCGGGCACCGCAAGCTGATCCTCATCGCGTTTGCGCTCGTCACGGCCGCGCTCGGCTGGATCGCCGTGACCGGGCTCAAGCTCGACACGAACTTCAACAAGCAGCTCCCGCTGCAGCACGAGTACATCCGGACCTACCTCGACCACAAGGAGGAGTTCGGCGGAGCGAACCGGCTCCTGATCGCGGTCATGGCCCGCGACGGCAACATGTTCACGCCGGAGTTCTTCCAGGCGCTCAAGATCGCGACCGACGAGGTCTTCTTCATCAAGGGCGTGGACCGCGCGCGCGTGCAGTCGCTGTGGACGCCGAACACGCGATACACCGAGGTGGTCGAGGGCGGTATCGAGGCGGGCGACGTGATTCCGCCGGACTTCAAGGCGGACGCCGCGGGCCTTGCGCGCGTGCGCGAGAACATCCTGAAGGCGGGCATCGTCGGCCGCCTGGTCGCGAACGACTTCTCCGGCGCGATGGTGAGCGCTCAGCTCCTCGACGCCGACCCGGAGACCGGCAAGCCGGTCGACTACATCGCCATCTCCCGCGAGCTCGAGCGCAAGGTCCGCGCCCGGATCGAAGGCGGCAAGGTCGACGTTTCGGTGGCAGCGCCGGTATCGGTGCACATGATCGGATTCGCGAAAGTCGTCGGCGACGTCGCCGATGGCGCGCTCTCGGTCGTGACGTTCGCGATCGCGACCGTGACACTCACGCTGCTCCTGGTCTGGATCTACATCCAGTCGCTCCGGATCGCGCTCGTGCCGGTTATCTCCTCGCTCGTCGCGATGGTCTGGATGCTCGGACTCCTCGTGCTGCTCGGTTATGGGGTCGACCCGCTCGGGATCCTGGTGCCGTTCATCATCTTCGCGATCGGCACCAGCCACGGCGTGCAGAAGATCAGCGCCGTGAGTGACGCTGCGATGAGCGGGGCCGACAGCAACGAGGC
>DATBSX010000144.1:0-6296 GCA_036559565.1 Steroidobacteraceae bacterium
GCCAATGCCGACGAAGCGGATGGGCAGGCCGAAGCGCCGCGCGATCGCGACCACGATGCCGCCCTTGGCAGTGCCGTCGAGCTTCGTGACGACGATGCCGGTGACGCCGATCGCCTGGCTGAACTGCTCGGCCTGGCGGACGGCGTTCTGCCCGAGGCTCGCATCGAGCACGAGCAGCACCTCGTGCGGGGCCTCCGGGTCGAGGCGCTTGATCACGCGCGCGATCTTCGCGAGCTCATCCATCAGGTGTGACTGCGTGTGCAGCCGCCCCGCGGTGTCCGCGATCAGGACGTCGCTGCCCCGCGCCTTCGCCGATTGCAGGGCGTCGAAAACGACGGCGGCGGGATCGGCGCCGGTCGCCTGCGAGACGATTGGCACTTCGTTGCGCGCGGCCCAGACCGCGAGTTGCTCGACGGCCGCGGCGCGAAACGTGTCGCCGGCCGCAAGCAGCACGGACAGCCCCTGTCCCTTCAGTAGGCGCGCGAGCTTGCCGATCGTCGTCGTCTTGCCCGAGCCGTTCACGCCGACGACGAGGATCACGAACGGCTTCTTCGCGCGGTCCACCGTGAGCGGTCGCTCGATGGGTTGCAGGATCGCGAGCAGTGAGGCTGCGAGCGCGTCCTCGAGCGCCTTCGCGTCGGCGAGCTCGGCGCGCGCGACCTTCTTGTGCAGTTCGGAGAGGATTTCCTGCGTCGCCTCGACGCCGACGTCCGCCTCGAGCAGGCGCGTTTCGAGTTCGTCGAGGAGCTCGGCGTCGATCCGCCGGCCCGGCAGCAGGTTCGCGACGAAGGCAGCGCCGCGATTGACGCGCGCGCGCAGGCGCGCGAAGAAACTGCCTTCGGCGGCGGTCAAGGTTCCAGGATGGCCGGGTTCGTGATCGCGAACGCGGCGCCCCCGGACGCGGCGAGAGAGGCCGCGTGCGTCTGCATTTCGGTGGTTACGGCAAGGCTTGCCGCCGGGCTCAGCAACGAGCCATGCGAACCCGAGGTGAAGTGCACCCAGGTGGCGGTCCCGGCGCCGACCGGGTTCAGGCCCGGCGCGGCCGTCTTCACGAATGGCGCCGCGGCGATGAGCCGCTGCGTCGCGGAGTTCGGAATGACCGTGTCGTTCAGCACCTGCGTCACGAGCACGGGCTTCGCCGCGACGGTCGTGGCGATGAAGTTCAGCGGGTCTCCCGCATCGACCGCCGTCTGCGCGTCGCGGAAGAACTGCTCGTAGAGCGTCGTGTTGGGCTGGAGGCCCTTCGCCGCGAGGCCCGCGTTGATCGTCGGCCCGAATGCCTGCGACTCCCGCAGGAGATAGGGGAGCCCGCCGCCCGGCACGTTCAGGTAAGCGGAAACGGTCGAGATCGGCACTGCGTTCGCGACCGTGCCGATGATGGCGCCGAGCGAGATGCCGGAGAAATGGATGCGCGACGCATCGATGTCCCCGACCGTGTCGCCATCGACGTCGAGGCCCGGCAGCGACTTCGAGAGCTGCACGATGTCGATCGCGCCCTCGCGGAGGTTGTCGCGGGTCGTGAGCAGGCTCGTCAGGTTGATGAAGTACGAGCCCGACGGGTCGATGACGCCGTCCGGGCCGGTGGCGCCGGTCGCGTTGTTCACGAGGTCGAGGTCGAAGGTGCGTTCGGCGCCCGCCTGGTAGAGCGGGCTCATCGTGTCCGTGATGCCGTGCAGCGGAATGTCGATCGCGGCGACGACGAATCCCTGCGACGCATACGCGCCGGCGATGGCGGCCGCCTGCGTGCGATTGCCCGTGATGCCATGCTGGAAGATGACGACGGGCCAGCCGTTGGCCGGCTTCGCGTGGCCGCTCGCGACGTTCGGCACGGTGACGAATAGCGGGATGTCGAGTGTCGCCTTGGCGACGGGCACGGGGTTGAATCGCGTCAGGTTCGTCGACGGCACGCCCGGACCGCCCGGCGCGGCGTCCCAGTGGCCGGACAGCGGGTTCGCCGGGTCGTGGTAATACGGAATCTCGAGCTGTCCGACGTAGACGTCCGCAATCGGCGGCAGCGCGGGATTCAGCATCTGGAGGTTCAGCCCGGTTGGCACGACGCCGATCGGGCCCGGTTGCGCGAGCGCGGCGGCGATGTTCATCGTGTCCGCCGTCGCCTCGGTCGAGAACGAGAACGTCAGCACGGCGCTGCCCGCGACTGCGCCGCCGAGGACGGCACCCGTCAGCTGGAGCTGCGCGCCGGTCAGCAGGCAGATGCCGTTCATCGACCCGGTGAGGCCGGCGCAGGTCGGCAGCGCGCCCAGGATCGTGAGGTAATCGCGGTCGGGCGTCGCCGCGTTGCCGCCGGTGTCGCGCAGGCCATTCGTGAGGACGATGAGGTAGCCCACATTGGTCGCGCCGGTGGACGGCGTGAGCGGCTTCAGCGGGACGATCTCGAGCGTGGCGCCCGCGGAGTCAAGCGTCGGGGACACGCGCGCGGTGAAATCGGTGCCGTACGCGAGCAGGCGGCGGAACCCGACGGTCGCCTTGGTCGCGTTGTCGACGTTCACCTCGATCATGAACACGGTCGCGGCCGACACGGATGCCGGATCGATGGGCTCCGAGAAGCGGGCAGTCGCGGAAGCGTTCGTCGAATAGCCGTCGAGTGCGTTGATCGCGGCGGCGTTCGGCAGGAACGGCGTGACCGGGCTATTGAGCGTGCCGTCGGTCGAGCCGCTGAAGTAAAGGTCAGTCGGGTAGGGCAGCACGCCGGAGAGCGGAACGAAGTTCGCGTGGAACACGCCGACGCTCGAGCCCGTCCCGGGGTTGCCGTTGCCCGAGGTCGGGTCGGTCGGCCCGATGCCGTCGGAGCTCGAACCGGAACAACCGGCGAGCAGGATGCCTGCGACCAGGAGTGCGGTGGCCAGACGGTTGCTCATGTCGGAGACTCCGGCAATGTGAGGGGCGCGGGCGCGTATCATCGCGCAAGTTTAAGGGATGTGCGCTGCAAAAAATGGCCAATACCCTGCGCATCATCGGCGGCGAATGGCGCGGCCGGCGCATCCGCTTCCCCGGCAAAGGCGGCATCCGGCCGACGCCGGACCGGGTGCGCGAAACCCTGTTCAACTGGCTCGCGGCGATCGTGCCGGGAAGCCGCTGCCTGGACCTGTTCGCGGGCAGCGGCGCGCTCGGGCTCGAGGCGCTTTCGCGCGGCGCGGCATCCGCAACTTTCATCGAACGCGATCGCGAGAACGCAGCCTGCCTGCGTGCAACGGCCGACTTGCTCGCGCCCGGACGCGCGACGGTCCTGCAGGCGGATGCGCTCACCTGGCTCGGCGGCCCGCCAACCCCGCACGAAATCGCATTCCTCGACCCGCCCTTTGACGCGGGGCTCCTCGCCGGCGCGATGCAGCTCCTCGAATCGCGCGGCTGGCTCGCCCCCGAGGCATTCATTTACATCGAGACGCGGGCTGCGCCGGGCGCGCCCGAACTGCCGGCCGGCTGGATCGCCCACCGTTCCGGCCGCGCCGGGGCGGTCGGGTATCATCTCGCCCGGCGCCAGGGACAGGGGACTACGACGTGAATCCAAAGAGAAACGCGGTTTATCCGGGCACGTTCGACCCGATCACGAACGGCCACCAGGACCTCGTGCGCCGCGCGGCGGGCATCTTCGACCGCGTCGTGATCGGCATCGCCTCGAATCCCGGCAAGGAGCCGCTCTTCACGCTCGCCGAGCGCGTCGAGCTCGCGCAGAAAGTGCTCGCGGAACACAAGAACGTCACCGTGATCGGCTACTCGGGCCTGACCGTGGATTTCGCGCGCGAGCAGGGCTGCGGCATCGTGGTGCGGGGCCTGCGCGCCATGTCCGACTTCGAGTTCGAGTTCCAGCTCGCGAGCATGAGCCGGCACCTCGCGCGTGACGTGGACTACATCTTCCTGACGCCGCAGGAGCAGTTCACCTTCATCTCATCGACGCTGGTGCGCGAGATCGCGCTGTTCGGCGGCGACGTCTCGCACTTCGTGCACCCCGCGGTCGCCGAGGCGCTCAAGGCGCGCGAGCGGCGCTAACGCTGGCAGTGCGGGCACCAGTAGGTGCTGCGCTGTCCCTGGACGAACATGCGGATCGGCGTCTTGCAGCGGCGGCAGGGCTTGCCGGTCCGCTCGTAGACGAACAGCCGCTGGCGGAAATAGCCGGGCATCCCCGCAGCATCCACGTAATCGCGCAGCGTCGTGCCGCCGACGCCGATAGCCTCGGTCAGCACTTCGCGGATTGATTTCACGAGTGCGGCCATGCGCGCGCGGCTGACACGGCCGGCGGCGAGGCCCGGGCGGATCCCCGCGCGAAAGAGCGCCTCGCTCGCATAAATGTTGCCGACGCCGGCGACGATGCGCGAATCCATGATGAAGGCCTTGATGGACGCGCGCCGCCCGCGCGCGCGGCTCCAGAGCGCGTCCCCGGTGAATTCGTCGGAAAGCGGCTCGACCGCGAGGCCTGCGAGCAGCTTGTGGCGCGCGGGATCGCCGGTCGTGAAGAGGAGGCAACCGAAGCGGCGCGGGTCGTTGAACCGGAGGCAGCGGCCCGAATCGAGCACGAGATCCACGTGATCGTGCGCGAGCGCGGGGGTGGCGGCGTCGAGGATGCGAAGGCTCCCCGACATCCCGAGGTGCCAGATGAGCGTTCCCGCCTCGGTCTCGATGAGCAGGTACTTCGCGCGCCGGCCGACCGCGCGGATGCGCTGGCCGCCGAGCTTCGCCGGCAGGCCGCGCGGAACGCGCCAGCGCAGCCGCCACTCGCGAACCTGCAGGCTCTCGATCCGCCGGCCGACGAGCCAGGGCTCGATGCCCCGGCGCGTCGTTTCTACCTCTGGCAGCTCCGGCATTCCATCCGGCCCGGCCTCAGAACTTCGACCTGAACTCGACGAAGTAGCGCCGCGGCTCGTTGACGAAGCCGGTCAGGTTGTTGAAGTCGATGCCGCCGACGGCCTGGACCTCGTCGGTGATGTTGCGGCCGTACACCGCGAGCTCCTGCTTGCCGTCGTTCCACAGGTAGCCGAGCCGCAAGCCGCCCTCGAGCAGCGCGTCGCCGGTGAACTCCTTCGACTCGTACAGGAAGAAGTTGATCTCGCTGCGGTAGGCCCAGTCGGTGTAGACGTAGAACTCGCCGTTCGCGATCGGCATGCCCCAGCGCGCCGTGAGGTTCGCGATCACCTCGGGCGACTGCGGCAGGCGGTTGCCGTCGATGCTGACCGTGGCCGGCACGAAGGGCGGGATCGCCGGGGCAATGATCGGGTCGGTGAACGTGCAGCCACCGCCGCAGACCTGCACGCCGAGGTTCGGGTCGTTGATTTCCGTGTCGTTGTAGCTCGCGCCGAGCGTGACCAGGAAGTTGTCAGTGAGGTAGGCCTCGAAGTCGAGCTCCGCGCCCTGGCCGTCCGTCTGATCGGCGTTGATGAGCGTGTTGAAGTTCGCGCCGCCGCCGACCGCGGTCAGCTGCTGGTTGTCCATCGTGTACTTGTAGATGGAGAAATTCAGCCGGCCGCGGTTGTTGAACAGGTTCGTCTTGATGCCGGCCTCGTAGGAGATGATCTCCTCGGAGTCCGCCACGGAGACCGTGTCGCCGAACAGGAGGCGTCCCTGGATCGAAGGCGCCCGGAAGCCCTCGGCGACGCGCGCATAGAGATTGGTGGCGTCGCTGAGCGACCAGGTGGCGCTGACGTCCCAGTCGAGGTGGTTCTCGTCCGTGTTGACGGCAATCGGCCCGATCGGTCCCGCGCCGACCGGCGACGTGAAGCGCTGGGCCGTGAAGTCCTTCTCGTCTTCCGTGTAGCGCAGGCCGACGCTCATCGAGAACGCGTCGCTGAACTCGTAGTCTCCCGAGGCGTACATGGCGTAGGCCGTGTTGTCCTGCTTCTGACGGACATTGCCGTTCTCCACGCCGCCGCCCAGGGTGTCGTAGTTGAAGCTGTCGATGTCCAGGCTCTCGTCGAAGTAGTAGAGGCCGGCCTGCCAGTCGAACTTGCCCCACTCGCGCGATTCGAGCCGGAACTCCTGCGTGATCTGTTCGTGCGACGGCAGCCCGTCCGCCGACTCGGCGGGGAAGGGGATGAAGCCCGGGCCGGAAGGCGGCGCGAATACGGCGCCGAACCCGCCGTCGATGTCGCCGCGGGACAGCACGTCGACCGACTCATAACCCGTGATCGAGTGCAGCGTCACGCGGTCGAAATCGTAGGAGATGTTGAGGCTGCCGCCGACCGAGTCGAGACTCTGGTCGTTCGCGCCGTCGAGCGCGACCTGGTTCTCGTTGAAGCCCGGCACCAGCTTGTTGCTGCCCGGGACGAAGATGTTGGCGCGGAACATGC
>DATBSX010000145.1:0-2899 GCA_036559565.1 Steroidobacteraceae bacterium
CCGCAGCCAACGGCAGCCAGGCGATGACCGCCGCCGCCGCGCCGACGAAAATACCCGTGACGTTCCAGTGACTTCCGAGCAGGGCGCCCCCCGCGAGTCCCCCGGCAAACGCACCGGCGAACTGGCAGGTCGCAAACACGCCGAGCGCCGCTCCGCGCGACGCCTCGCCGGCCGCCACGGTCAGCGCGGCCGGCAGCCGCGCTTCGAGGAAATTGAAGGCGCCGAAGTAGAGCACGAGCGCCGCCAGCAAGGCGTCGAAGTGGGGCTGCGCCCAGACCAGCGCCGCCAACGCGACTGCGAGCCCCACGCCGCCGATGAAGGCCGCGCGGCCCGGGCGACGGTTGCGCTCCGACCAGATGACGAGCGGCACCGTCAGCGCGATGGAGGCCGCAAAGACGCCGAGGTACACGAGCCAGTGGCGCGAGCTGTCCATGCCGTGCAGGTCGCGGAGCACGTGCGGCACCGCGATGAAGGTGGCCGTCAGCGTCAGGTGCAGCATGAAAATGCCGGCGTAGTGCGGCAGGAGCTTTCGTGTCAGGACCCGGCTGAAGTCGCGCGCACCCGCATGCCGCCGCAGCGGCTGCTCCGCGGGCAGCACGAACAGCACGAGCGCGAGGGCGACGAGCCCGAGCCCTCCGATCACGAGGAACACGCCGGGCACGCCGATTGCCGCCGCGAGCAGCGGACCCGCGACGAGCGAGATCACGAAGGACACGCCGATGCTCATGCCGATGGTGAACATCGCGCGCGTGCGCGATTCCGGCCGCGTGAGGTCCGCGAGGAAGGCCATGACGGGTCCCGACACTGCGCCGAGACCCTGCACGAAGCGCGCGACGACGAGCGCCGGGGCGCTTCCCGCCATCGCGCCGAGCACGGAGCCGCCGACATGCAGGAGGAGTCCGACGACGATCAGGGGCTTGCGCCCGATGCGGTCGGACCAGACGCCGAATGGAATCTGCATCAGCGCCTGCGTGAGGCCATAGGCACCCACGGCGAGTCCGGCGAGCAGCGGCGTACCGCCCGGCATGGCGCCCGTATAAAGGCTGAGGACCGGCAACAGGAGGAACATGCCCAGCAGCCGCACGGCGTAGATCGCCGCCAGTGACGCGACGACGCGACGCTCGGCGGGCAGGAGCGCCGCGCCCGATGGCTGGGCCACTGGAAATCCCTTTGCGGTGCCCGGAATGGGCGGGCTATTCTATCAGGCTGCCCCGATGAGCCAGACCATCCACATCCGCGGCGCGCGGACGCACAACCTGCAAGGCATCGACCTCGAGCTGCCGCGCGACCGCCTGATCGTATTCACCGGCCTTTCCGGCTCCGGCAAGTCTTCGCTCGCGTTCGATACCATCTACGCGGAAGGCCAGCGGCGCTACGTCGAGTCGCTCTCCGCCTACGCGCGGCAGTTCCTCTCGATGATGGAAAAGCCGGACGTGGACACGATCGAGGGCCTCTCGCCCGCGATCTCGATCGAGCAGAAATCCACTTCGCACAACCCGCGCTCGACCGTCGGCACCGTGACGGAAATCTACGACTACCTGAGACTGCTGTACGCGCGCGCGGGAATCCCGCGATGCCCCGACCACGGACTCGACCTGACCGCGCAGACCGTGAGCCAGATGGTGGACCAGGTGATGGCGCTGCCCGAGGGCACGGCCGTCGCCCTCGTCGCGCCCGTCATCTCCGGCCGCAAGGGCGAGCACCTGCAGGTCGTCGAGGAGCTGCGCAGCAAGGGCTTCGTGCGCGCGCGCATCGACGGCAAGTACCTCGAGCTCGAGGCGGCGCCGAAGCTCGATCCCAAGAAGAAGCACTCGATCGATGCGGTCATCGATCGCCTGAAGGTGCGGCCGGACCTGCAGCAGCGCCTCGCCGAGTCCTTCGAGACCGCGCTGCGCCTCGGCGAGGGCTCGGCCCGCGTCGCATTCCTCGACGATCCGAAACGCGAGGAACTCGTGTTCTCGGACAAGTTCGCCTGCCGGATCTGCGGCTACTCCGTGTCCGAGCTGGAGCCGCGCCTCTTTTCGTTCAACAACCCGTTCGGCGCCTGCCCGGGCTGCGACGGCCTCGGCGTCAAGCAGTTCTTCGACCCGGACCGCGTCGTCACGAATGGCCAGCTCTCGCTCGCGAACGGCGCGGTGCGCGGCTGGGACCGGCGGAATGCCTATTACTACCAGATGATCCAGGCGCTCGCGGATCACTACAAGTTCGATCCAGAGGCGCCCTACGCGAACCTGCCCCCGCGCGCCCGCGAGGTCCTGATGCAGGGCAGCGGCGGCGAGGAAGTCGAGTTCCGCTACTTCGATTCGCGCGGCCGCACGGTGCGGCGCAAGCACAAGTTCGAGGGCATCCTGCCGAACCTCGAGCGGCGCTACCACGAGACCGAATCGCTCGCCGTGCGCGAGGAGCTCGCGCGTTACCTCGGCACGCGCCGCTGCCCCGAGTGCGATGGCGCGCGCCTCACGAAAGCGGCGCGATTCGTCTTCGTCGGCGGCACGTCGCTTCCCACGATCGGCGCCCTGCCCGTCCGCCGTGCGCTCGAGTTTTTCAACGTCCTCGCACTCGAGGGCTGGCGCCAGAAGATCGCGGCGAAGATCGTCAAGGAGATCACGGACCGCCTCGGCTTCCTGGTGGACGTCGGCCTTGACTACCTGACGCTCGACCGCAGCGCCGAGACGCTTTCCGGCGGCGAGGCGCAGCGCATCCGCCTCGCGAGCCAGATCGGATCCGGCCTCGTCGGCGTCATGTACATCCTCGACGAGCCCTCGATCGGGTTGCACCAGCGCGACAACCAGCGCCTGCTCGACACGCTGCATCGCCTGCGCGACCTCGGCAACACGGTCATCGTCGTCGAGCACGACGAGGACGCGATCCGGCAGGCCGACCACGTCGTGGACCTCGG
>DATBSX010000146.1:0-9255 GCA_036559565.1 Steroidobacteraceae bacterium
AATCCCGGCAGGCCCGCGAGCCTTGCTGCCGTCGCCTGGTCGAACGGCGCGCCCTGCGCGGCGAGCCCGATCATCGGCGCACCCGTCGGCAAACGCGCTTTCGCGGCGCTGAGCGCCTTTGCGAGCGGTTCTGCCTTCAGCACCATGCCCGGGCCGCCTCCGAAGGGCCGGTCGTCCACGGTCCGGTGCGCGTCATCCGCGTGGCTGCGCGGGTTCTCGAGCCCGACCGCCAGTCTTCCAGTCGTCACGGCGCGACCCAGGACGCCGGCCGAAAGGCCCGCTTCGATCAGGGCCGGAAACAACGTCACGACCTCGATCCGCATCGGTCAGAACTCCGCGTCCCAATCGACCGTGACGCGCCCCTGCTCCCGATCGACGCGCAAGATCTGCCCCGGCCCCGCCGGCAGCCATCGCTCTTTCTCGCCGATCACCACCATCACCGGACTCGCCGGCATGTCCAGGAAGTGATCGATCCGTCCCAAATTTTCGCCCGCGAGGTTCACGACCTCGAGGCCGATGAGGTCCGCCTGGTAGTGCTCGCCCTTTGCGAGCGCCGGCAGTTCCTTTCGATCGACCCACAATTCCGTCTTCGCGAGCGCGATCGCTTCGTCGCGATCGTCGATGCCTTCGAGACGGACCACCAGTCCCTTCCCGTGCGGCTTGCCCTCGGCGGGCCGCAGCTCGCGCGCCGGCTGGCCCGGCTTGTCAGCCTGCCAGCGCGGGTAATCCAGGATCTGCTCCGGCGGCTCGGTGAATGACAGGACCTTGACCCAGCCCCGGACACCGAAGGCCCCGGTGATGCGTCCTAGCACGACCCGTGTCACCGGAATCGCGCGAGCCGCGCGGCCGCTCAGGCCGCCGCTTGCTTCCTGGCGTTCGAGACGAGCGTGCGCACGCGATCGGACATCGTTGCGCCCGTGCCAGTCCAGTACGTGATGCGCGCCAGGTCCAGCTGCAGCTTCGTATCCTTGCCGCGCGCGACCGGGTTGAAATAGCCCACCTGCTCGAGCACCGTGCCGCCCTGCCGCTTGCGGCTGTCGGTGACGACGATGTGGTAGAAGGGCGAATTCCTGCCGCCGCGGCGCGTCAGTCGGATCGTGACCATCGATTGAATCCCTCGCAGCCTCGCTGCATCAGTTTTGCAGGGCTTCCAGCCCCGTCAAAGAGCCGCGCATTCTACTCAAATCACTCGGTGAATGAAAGGCTTAGCGGCCACGCCGACCGGCGTGCCCTAGCGCGGGCCGCGCCCGCCCGGAAACTGCCCGGACAGGCCCCGCATCATCCGGGTGAGGCCCCCGCCCTGCATCTTCTTCATGACCCTTTCCATCTGCATGAATTGCTTGAGGAGGCGGTTCACCTCCTGCACCGGCACGCCGGCACCGGCCGCGATCCTCCGCTTGCGGGAGGCCGCAATGATGGCCGGCCGGCGGCGCTCGTTCGGGGTCATGGAGTCGATGATCCCGAGCTGACGCCGTATCACGCGCTCATCCACCTGGGCGAGCGCACCCGGGGGCAGCGCCTGGTTCGGCAACTTCGAGGCAAGCGCCTGGATGCCTCCCATCCGGTTGAACTCCGCGAGCTGTTCGCGCAGGTCCGTGAAGTCGAAGCCGCGGCCCTTCGCGATCTTGGCGGCAAACTTCGCCGCCTTTTCGTGGTCGGCCGTCGTCTGCACCTGTTCGATGAGCGAGAGCACGTCGCCCATGCCGAGGATGCGCGAGGCGATGCGCTCCGGATGGAAGGCCTCGAGCGCCTCGGTTTTTTCGCCGACGCCGACGAACAGGATCGGCTTGCCCGTGACTTCGCGCACGGAGAGCGCAGCGCCGCCGCGCGCGTCGCCATCGGCCTTGGTGAGGATGACGCCCGTCAGGTCGAGCGCGGCGTTGAAGCTCTGCGCGGCGCGCACCGCGTCCTGGCCCGCCATGCTGTCGACGACGAAAAGGCGCTCCGTCGCGCCGACCGCGCGGTCGATCGCCCGCACCTCCTCCATCATGGCGTCGTCCACGTGCAGGCGGCCCGCGGTGTCGACGATCACGACGTCGTGCTGGTGATGGCGCGCATGGTCCACGGCGGCCGTCGCGATCGCGACCGGCAGCGCGCCCGGCGGTGGGGTGAAGTAGTCCGCTCCGACCTGCGCCGCGAGGCGCTCGAGCTGCGTCATCGCCGCCGGGCGATAGACGTCGGTGCTCACGAGCAGTGGCTTCCTGCGATGCTTTTCGATGAGGTGGCGCGCAAGCTTGGCGGCCGTCGTCGTCTTGCCGGCGCCCTGCAGGCCCGCGAGCAGCACGACGACCGGCGGCGCGGCGTGCAGGTTGAGCCCGCCGCCCGGCGGCCCCATCACGCGCGTCAGTTCTTCGTGGATGATGCCGATCAAGGCCTGGCCCGGCGTCAGGCTCTTCATCACCTCGGCGCCGATCGCGCGCGCGCGCGCGGCATCGGTGAATGACTTGACGACCGGCACCGCGACGTCCGCCTCGAGCAGCGCCATGCGCACCTGCCGCAGCGTGTCGGCGATGTTCTCCTCGGTCAGGCGTCCGCGGCCGCGCAATGCGTCCACGACCTTGCCGAGGCGGTCGCTGAGCATGTCGAACATCCGGAACCTCGATCGTGCGGCCGCGCCGCACGGGCGCAGCCGCGGATTATAGGGCCGGCGGCCGGGATCGCCTTGCCCCTGTACAATGAATCCGCGCGTCCGGGGAGTCGCAATTTTGAGCGGATTTCTGGTCATCCTGCTCTATCTCGTGGCCGCGGCCGCCGCCTTGCACGCGGCTCGCCGCGAGGCTCCGCGCGCCGCATTCCAGGAACCGGCGCTCTACGTTGCCGCCGCGGCCCTCGCCGCGCACGTGTGCTGGCTTGCCGACACGCTCGAGCCCATCGGCGGCCTTTCGCTTGCTCTTGCGGACAGCGCCTCCCTGATGGGCCTCGCGATCGGCGTCGGCGCCCTGCTCGCCGTGTTCGCGCCGCGATTCCGCACGGTGGCCGCCGTGTGTTTCGGGCTCTCGGCACTCCTCGCCGCTGGAACCGGCAGCATGCCGGCGCCACATGAAATCGCCGCGAGCGGCTGGCCGCTTGCCGTGCACGTCGTCCTCGCGGTGGGTTCCGCCGGCATGTTCGCGATCGCCGCAGTCCTTGTCGTGTTGCTCGCGCTGCAGGACGCGGCGCTTCGCGGCGGCCGCAGCAGTGGCTGGCTCGCGACGCTTCCGCCGGTCGAGAGCCTCGAGCGCGCGCTCTTCTCAGTGATCGCGATCGGCACTGCCGCCCTCACGGTTGCGATTCTCGCGGGCCTGCTCTTCGTCACGGACCTTTTCGCGCAGCACCTCATCCACAAGACCGTGCTCGCGATCGTCGCCTGGGCGATCTTCGCCTGCCTGCTGTTCGGTCGCTGGCGCTTCGGCTGGCGCGGGCGCAAGGCCGCCCGTTACACAATCGCCGGTTTCGTCGTGCTCGCACTCGCCTACTTCGGCAGCAAGTTCGTGCTGGAGACCCTGCTCGGCCGGCACTGGGGCTGAAGCCGTGTTCCTGGTGGCGGCGCTTTTCCTCCTCGCGCTCGCCGGTCTCATTGAGGCGGCGATGCCGGCCCTGCGCGCGCACCGGGCCGCACCCGCATCGCTCGAGGAACCCTGGATCACGCGACTCTCCCGCCGCATGGCGGATGAGCCGCGCCGCACGCGCCTCGCCGCCGTACTGCTGCGCGCACTCGTACTCGGCGCGCTCTTCGCTTGCATTGCGCTGGCGCCGGCCGAGGCGCGGTTCCAGATCGCGGTGTTGGCGGTCGCCGGACTTTCGCTCCTGCTGCTGCTGGGCGGCCTCGGCTGGTTCCGCCGTCACGGCCCGGCGGGACGACTGGCGGCCGGCTTCATCGCCTGGCTCATGGCGCCCTGCTTCCTCGCGATGCCGCCCCGGGACGGCGCCGCGCAGGTCTCGCAGGCCGACGGCGATTCGGTCGCCGATCTCGCCGACGCGCTCGTCGCCGAACCCGCGGAGCGCCAGGGCATGGTCGAGGCGCTGCTCGACCTGCAGCGGAGCCGGGTCGAGGACGTGATGGTTCCGCGCAGCGAGATCGACGGCATCGACATCACGGCGGAATGGGACGAGATCAGCGGACGCCTGCGCGAGACGGCCCACACGCGCATGCCGCTTTTCGACGGCGACCTCGACCGCGTGCACGGCATCGTGCACATGCGCCTCGTCGCGAACGAGCTTGCCGCAGGACGCCTCTCGCGCGAGCGGTTGCGCGAGATCGCCGCGCGGCGAGAGGCGCTCTTCACGCCCGAGGGCACGACGCTCTACGAGCAGCTGCTGCGCTTCCGGCGACTCAGGCGCCGCATCGCCTTCGTCGTGGACGAGTATGGCGACCTGCAGGGGCTGGTGACGCTCGAAGACATCCTCGAGGAGGTCGTCGGCGAGTTCACGACCCAGGCCGAGCCTTCGCTCGGGCGCATCGACGCCAATGCGGACGGCAGCCACGTCGTCCCGGGCGCGCTTTCCCTGCGCGAAGTCAATCGGCGCCTGGGTGCGGCGCTGCCGATGGACGGGCCGCGGACCTTGTCCGGCCTCATCGTCGAGCGGCTGGAATCCATTCCGGGCCCAGGCGCGGTGTTGCGCGTCGGTTCCCTGTCGATCGAAGTGCTTCAGGTTGCGGGAAATGCCGTGCGCACGGCGCGCCTGCGCGTCCTTCCAGAAGAAGAGTGATTTCAGCCGAGGACGTCGATCGCTTCCGCGATCGACGCGACCGGCGTAACCGCGATGCCCGCAGGCGCCACGCGCGGTGCGTTCGCGAGCGGCACGATCGCGCGGCGAAAGCCGTGCTTTGCCGCTTCGCGCAGCCGATCCTCGCCGTAAGGGACCGGCCGTATCTCGCCGGTGAGGCCGAGTTCGCCGAAGACGGCGAGGTCCGGGGCCAGCGGCTTGCCGCTCAAGCTCGACAGGAGTGCTGCCACGACCGCGAGATCGGCCGCCGTCTCGGTGAGTCGCACGCCGCCCACCACGTTCACGAAGACATCCTGCGCATGCACCGCGATGCCCGCGTGGCGGTGCAACACGGCGAGCAGCAGCGCGACCCGGTTTGCCTCGAAGCCGACCGCGACGCGCCGCGGATTCGCAAGCGGGCTCGGGTCCACCAGGCCCTGAACCTCGATCAGCATCTGCCTCGTCCCCTCGCGGGCCACGGTGACGGCCGAGCCCGGCACGGCGTCCTTGCCGCGCGACAGGAAGATTGCGGAGGGGTTCCGCACTTCGCGCAAGCCGCCCTCTTCCATCGCGAACACGCCGATCTCGTTGGCCGCGCCGAAGCGGTTCTTGACCGCGCGGATCACGCGGAAGCGGCTGCCGGAGTCGCTCTCGAAATAAAGGACGGTATCCACCATGTGCTCGAGCACGCGGGGGCCCGCGATCACGCCTTCGCGCGTGACGTGGCCGATCAACAGCACGGCCGTGCCGGTCGTCTTGGCAAAGCGCACCAGGCTCGCCGTGGATTCACGAAGCTGCGTGACCGCCCCGGGCGCGGCGTCGAGGCCGCCGATGGACATCGTCTGGATCGAGTCGATGACGAGCACTTTCGCGCCGGCCTCGGTGACGTACTCGAGGATTCGTTCGACCGCGGTTTCGGCGACGAGCGTGAGCCTGCCGGCGTCCACGGCGAGCCGGCGAGCGCGCTCGGCCACCTGGCGGACGGATTCCTCGCCGGTGGCGTAGAGCACGGCCTCGCCCTTCGCGAGCGACGCGGCGCATTGCAGGAGCAGCGTCGATTTCCCGATGCCCGGCTCGCCACCGATCAGCGTCACCGACCCGGGCACGAGTCCGCCGCCGACGACGCGGTCGAATTCGGCGAAACCCGTCGTCAAACGGGTTTCCGGCTCGGTGACGAGGCGTGCAATCGGCTCGGGCCGCTCGCTGCTGCGCGCTTCCTGCCGGCCGGAACCGCGGACGCGCGCCTCGGCGAATGCGGCAAGCGTGTTCCACTCGCCGCAGGACGGGCACTGGCCGCTCCATCGTGGTGCATCGGCGCCGCAGGACGAACAGACGAATACCGTGCGGGGCTTGGCCATGGACGGGTCCGGACCGGGAAGCGGCGATGCTAGCACGCGACCGGCCGCCGATTTTCCCTGGCCGGACTGCGGCGCAAGTCGCGGTTTCGGCCATAAGCTTTTGAAAATTCGGCCCATCCCAGTTTCGGTGCGACCAAGGCCCGTTTATGATCCATGGATCAGGGTGGCTACGGATTGGTCCTCGCATGCCTGACGATTCGAGTCGCGGCGGATGGCTGCGAGGCTTGGCCGGCGGATCCGGCAAGAAGTCCGGGGATGAAAACCCGCGCTTCGGCAAGCCGCTTTCGGTCGCCGTGAGCGAGAAACCGCAGGCCGCGGGCTCGTCGACGGCGAACCGCGCCTCGCGGGGCCTCACGTTCCGTCCCGGCCAGCTCTTCCACCATTTCCGTCTGCAGCAGCAGCTCGGCCGCGGCGCGACGGCGACCGTGTACCGGGCCGTGGACGAGCGCACGAATGCCGTGGTTGCGCTGAAGCTCCTGTCCCTCGCCGACGACTGGCCGGATGACCTCCTCGACGAGGCGAAGCTGCGACTGCTGCGCGAAGCCGAGGCCGCGGGCTCGCTGGCCCATCCCGACATCGTCGAGATCCGCGAGGCCGGCGAGCACGAGGGCCAGGTCTACATGGCAATGGAGTACGTGGAAGGCGTGAACCTCGCGACGCACGCGACCGAGGGCCGCATGCTGCCCCCGCGGCTGGTCTGCGAGATGTGCGCCCGCGTCGCCGACGCGGTCTACTTTGCGCACCAGCGCGGCATCATTCACCGCGACATCAAGCCCGCGAACATCGTCTTCGACCAGAAGAACCGCCGCGTGCGGGTCATGGATTTCGGCGTCGCTCGCCTCGAGAACAGCCGCGCGACGCGCACCGGTGTCATCCTGGGGTCGCCGTCGTACATGGCGCCGGAGCAGCTCGATGCGCGCCCGGTGACGCCGCAATCGGACCTGTTTTCGCTGGGCGTCACGCTGTTTCAGCTGCTGACCGGCATGCTGCCGTTCCGCTCCGACTCGATCCCTGGCCTGATGCAGAAGATCTCGGCGGAGCCGCATCCTCCGCTTCGTGTGATTCGACCGGACCTGCCGCCGACCGTCGCGGCGATCATCGACCGCGCGCTCGAAAAGGACCCGGAGGCGCGCTACCGGAACGGTGCCGAGATGGCGCAGGCGCTGCGTGACTGCGCGCGCGACATCGACCCGGCGCTGCGTTGATGGGTCGCTACGTATCGCTCCGCAACCGCGTCCTGGCTGTTGGCTTGACCGACACCGGCAAAGTGCGCGAGCACAACGAGGATTCGATCTCGCTCGACGGCGACATCGGGCTCTTTGTCCTCGCCGACGGCATGGGCGGCTACAATGCCGGCGAGGTCGCGAGCGGCATTGCGGTCAAGACGATCACGAACCTCGTGCGCGAGGCGTACCAGGCGCAGGAACTCGACGGCAGCGACAAGACGACAGGCCTGCACCGGCCGAGCATCATCCTGCGCGACGCCATCGCCCGCGCCAACAAGATCATTCACCAGACCTCGAAGTCGCAGACCCAGTGCGAGGGCATGGGCACGACCGTGGTCGCCGCTCTCCTGCACGACAACCGGATCACCCTTGCGCACGTCGGCGACTCGCGGATGTACCGGCTGCGGAAGGACACTTTCGAGCAGCTGACGATGGACCATTCGCTGCTCCAGGAGCTCGTGGACCGCGGTTTTTACTCCGCGGAGGAAGCCCAGCGGGCGACCAACAAGAACTACGTGACGCGGGCGCTCGGCGTCGAGGCAACCGTCGAAGTCGAGGTCCATGAGCTGCCGATCGAGGCGGGCGACTGGCTTGTGTTGTGCTCCGATGGCCTGACCGATATGGTCGAGGACGAAGATATTCACTTAACAATCAGTACGTTCGGGGGTAATCTTGACACCGTCGCTAGGCAGCTGGTGCAGCTCGCCAACGACAGCGGCGGTCGGGACAACATCTCGGTCGTGCTGGCGCAGGTGGTCGAACTTTTCCCCGCGCGGCGGGGCATACTTGACAGAATATTGGCCTGGTTCGGGTAACCGGCAGCGAGGGAGACGATGGCGCGCCTGATACTGAGTCTGGATGGCCAGGTTTTGGCCGAATACAACATGACCAAGGAGCGGTACACGGTCGGTCGCCTGCCGGACAATGACGTCCGTATCGACAACGCGGCCGTCAGCGGCCATCACGGCCTGATCATCAACATCCTCAACGACTCCTTCCTCGAGGACCTGAACAGCACGAACGGCACCTACGTCAACGGCAAGCTGATCAAGAAGCATGCGCTGACGCACGGCGACGTCATCACGATCGGGCACCACCACCTCCGGTTCGTGGACAGCCAGGTCGAGAGTTCGGAGCAGGATGAATTCGAGCGCACGCTGGTCATCCAGCCGGGACAGGTTAACGAGGCGCGCCTCAAGGCCGCCGCCGACTCCGTCGCGCCGGTCGCCGCAGCCGCCGCACCCGCGGCCGCCGCACCATCGCCGGCCGCAGCCGCAGCCGCAGAAAAGGGCGCCCCCGCGCGTCCGGCCAAGCTGCAGGTCCTCTCGGGCCAGTTCGCCGGTCGCGAGCTCGAGCTTGCCAAGACGCTGACGACGCTCGGCCGTCCGGGCGTGCAGGTCGCGGCGATCAGCCGGCGCGCAGACGGCTACTACGTCGTGCACGTGGAGAGCAGCAAGCCGGGCGACTTCCCGCTGGTGAACGGCCAGCCGATCGGACCGCAGGCGCGCAGGCTGCACGACAACGACGTGGTGACGCTGGCCGGCGTAAAGATGGGCTTCTTCGAAGCCTAGAAAGCGCTCGCGAGCCCGTAGATCCCGAATGCCACGATCCCTGCCGCAGCCGCGGCAGTGATCGCGCGCCTGCCGTTTTCGCCGGGCATTGCCCGCCCGAGCGCGGCGCCGGTTCCTGCGATCGCCAGCTGGACAGCGATGCTCCCGGCAGCGAGGGCGAGCGCAAATCCGGCCGCCTTCGCAAATGAACCCGCCGCGGGCAGCTGCGGCACGATGCCGGCGAACACGACGATCGTCATCGGATTCACGATCGTAAGCAGGAAGGTCGGCATCAGGGCCTGCGCTGCAGGCCTCGGCACGAACGCCTCCTCCCCGCCTTGCGCGAGCCTGAACAGCATGGCCGCACCGAGGCCGATCAACAGCAGCGCACCGCCGACCGCAACGGGTTTCTCATGGGCCGCGACGAGCGGCATC
>DATBSX010000147.1:0-5695 GCA_036559565.1 Steroidobacteraceae bacterium
CGACCGCGCACGTGATCCAGGTGCACCTGCTCGCGATGTACCTGCCCTCGCTCGGCAGCGGATGGATCATCGCGAAATTCGGCGAGCGCCCGGTGATCGTCGCCGGGACCCTGCTGATCGCCGTCTGCGTCGGGATCGCGACGCACGGGGGTCATTCCGCCCTGCACTACGGCTGGGCGCTCGGCGTGCTCGGGCTCGGCTGGAACCTGCTCTTCATCGCCGCGACGACGATGCTCACCAAGACTTACCGGCGTGGCGAGCGCATCCAGGCGCAGACGCTGAATGACTTCCTGGTGTTTGGCTCGCAGGCAACGGCCTCGTTATTGGCCGGGCTCGCCGTCACGACGATCGGCTGGGAGCGGCTCAACTACGCGACGCTGCCGCTGCTCGCGGCGGTGCTGGTCGCGACCGCGGCGATAGGCCCGCGGCGCCAGGCGGTTCCGGGCTAGACGCGGTCGAGGAAGCTGCGGATCTCGGCGACGACGGCGTCGGCCGGCTCCTCGAGAATCCGCCCGGGATCGGGCGAGAGCTGGAGCATCGGCTGGGCGATGCCGGTGGCCGGCTGCTGCGAGCCGGCGACAATCAGGCGGCGCACTTCCTGCGGCCGCGTAGTGGCGAGTTCGAAGGCGATGTTCGCGCCGCGTCCGCAGCCGAGGAGATCGACGCGCCGCAGGCGCAGGTGATCGATGAGGTCCACGATCGCGAGCGCGATACCGGCCACGGCCATGCGGCCTTTCGGTGCGTCGGAAGCGCCGCTGCCCGGCAGGTCGGGCGCGTAAATCGAACGATCCGTGCCCAGCAGCGCCGCGCAACGGCCGAAGTCCGCGCCGCTGCCGTCCTCCGCGTGCAGGAAGATGAGAGGCGACGCCTCGTCGAAGCCGCCGCTCGACGGATAAGCGGTCGCGAGGTGGAGCTGGCCGTAACGGCAATCAATGTACATGCGCCGCAGTTGTGCGGGCGCTTTTGCCGGTTGTCGCCTCGAAGTCGCCATGCCTGCCCCGTTCTCTATTGTGCCGTTATCATGGTGCATGAGGGGACCCGTCATGCCCAAGTATTTGCGCACATTCCTGGCAGCCGTCGCCGCGACCGGCGCGGCTTCGCTTGCCCAGGGTGCGCCTGCCGCGTCCGCGCCTGAGGACAAGGCGATTTATGACCGGATCGTGTCGCTCGCCGGCGACTGGACCGGACATATGGAAGATCCGCTCGCGGGCCCGCCGGTCACGGCGCGCTTCGAAGTCGTGAGCGGCGGCAAGGCCGTCATCGAATACCAGAACCCGACCGGCAGCCTGCCGATGGTGACCGTGTATTTCCTCGCGAGCGGAAAATTGCGCGCCGTGCAGTACTCGCCCGCGGGCAACCAACCGGCGTACAAGCTCGGCGCGGATTCGACGGCGGAACTCGCCGAGCTCGAGTTCGACGGCGGCACGGGATTCGACGCGGACCACGACGGCCACGTGCACAAGGGCGAGCTGCGATTCGTGTCGCCGGAACGGATCGAACATCGGTGGTTTCATTACGTCGGGCCGAAGGAACAGGGCGTGACGCAGTGGTTCCTCGAGCGCGCGCCGGCCGAGGAGAAACCGGTCGTGCCAGCGCCCGAGGAAAAGAAGCCGGAAGCGGCGGCTGGGAAGAAACGCTGAGGCCTCCATCGGAGGGGACAGTCCGCCTTTAAAGCGGCGCTATGCGCCGCTTCAAAGGGGACAGTCCCCTTCAGTAGTCGGTGTATTTTTTGGCGTTGCCGCGGACGCGGTCGGCGGGATATTTCTTCGCGTTCTCGGCGAGCTTCAGCTCGGCGGCCGCGAGCAGGTCGATGTCGAGGCGGTCCGAGAGGCGGACCAGGAACCACAACACGTCGGCCAGTTCTTCGGCGACGCGCTGGCGCTGCTTGCCGTCGAGCGCGGCGCTCTCTTCCTCCGTCAGCCACTGGAACAGCTCGACGAGTTCGGAGGCCTCGACTGAGAGCGCCATCGCGAGGTTCTTCGGGCTGTGGAAGCGGTCCCAGTCGCGCTCGGCGACGAATGCCCGCACGCGCTCCTTCAATTCGCCGAGATCCCGCATGCGGACACTGTCCACCAATCGCCATTGCGGTGCAACGTGCCTGCCTTGCGCCGAAACGAGTTTGCAAGGCCCGACCTGCAGACCTCAGAATCACGCACCTCAAATAGCCGCGCTGCCGGCCCGGGAGAGTTCATGAATTTCGCCATCCGCCTGCTCGCGGCCGCCCTCGCGGTCCTGCCGGTCGCCGCCATCGCGGACACGGCGCCTGCGCCGCTGACGGCAGAGACGATGTGGCAGCTGAAGCGCGTCGGGCCGCCCGCAATCTCGCCGGACGGCAAGTTCGCGGTCTATGACGTCAAGCGCTACGACGCGGACAACGACAAGGGCGATGCCGACCTCTACCTCGTGCCGACCGCCGGCGGCAAGCCGCAGCGACTCACGAGTTCGAAGGGCAACGAGACCGAGCCGACCTGGAGCCCGGACGGCCGCTTCATCGCCTTCGTCGCGAAGCGCGGCGACGACAAGCAGCCGCAGCTCTACGTGATCGCCGCAAACGGCGGCGAAGCGACCCGAGTCAGCGACGTCCCAACCGGCGTCGCGGCACCCCGGTGGTTCCCGGACTCGAAGCACATCGCCTTCATCACGGAAGTCTGGCCGGACATCACGGACTGGGCCAAGACCAAGGAAAAGATGATACAGCGCGAAGAATCGAAGATGACCGCGATGACCTGGGACCGCCCGCCGGTCACGCACTGGGATCACTTCATCGAGGACCGCATCCCGCATCTCTATTCCATCGCAATCGATGGTGCGACCCCCGTCGCGATCACGCTGAACTCCGGCCAGTCGCTCCCGCGGCGTGAGAACGGCAAGGATTCCTACGACATCTCGCCCGACGGCCAGGAAATCGCCTTCGTCGCGAACACCGATGCGACCGGGCGCGACGAGAACACCGACGTCTACGTCGTGCCGGCGACCGGCGGCGCGGCGAAGAACCTCACCGCGGACAATCCCGCGGGCGACGAGGTCCCGTCGTACAGCCCGGACGGCCGTTACCTCGCGTACTCGAAGCAGACCATCAAGGGTTTCTACGGCGACACGAAGCAGCTCTGGCTCGTCGACCGCAAATCGAACGCGCGCCGGCGTGTCGCCGCGGACTGGGACCGCTCGGTCAGCGGCATCTCCTGGGCGCCCGACTCGAAATCGTTCTACGCGCCGGTCGAAGACGCGGCGACCGAGCGCATCTACCGCTTCGACCTCGCGAAGGGCACGCAGCACGCGCTGACGACGAGCTCGAGCTTCAGTTCGCTCGCGATCGCCGGCAAGCCCGCGACCCTCGTCGCGCTCCGGCAATCCTTCACCGAGCCGCCGACACTCGTCGCCGTCTCGACGAAAGACGGCGCTGCGAAGAAGCTCTCCGACCAAAACGACGAACAGCTCGCCGCAACGACTTTCGGCAAGGTCGAGAGCGTGACCTACAAGGGTGCGGAAGGCGCCGACATCCAGATGTGGGTGATCTACCCGCCCGGCTTCGACCCGGCGAAGAAGTACCCGCTCTATCTCATCCTGCACGGCGGGCCGCACAACGGCGTCTACGACAGCTGGACCTTCCGCTGGAACGCCGAGGTGTTCTCGAGCTGGGGCTACGTGACGGCCTGGCACAACTTCCACGGCTCGAGCGGCTTCGGCCAGAAGTTCGCCGACTCGATCAACCCTGACCTGATCTCAATGCCTTACGAGGACACGATCAAGGCCGCGGAGTGGTTCGAGTCGAAGCCCTGGATCGACAGCGACCGCATGGCAGCAGGCGGCGGCAGCTACGGCGGGTTCCTCGCGGCGACGCTGCTCGGTCGTCCGCATCCGTTCAAGACGCTTATCGCGCACGCGGCGGTCTACGACAACTACGCGATGTACGGCGGCGACTACGGCGCCGAGAAGGCCCGCTTCTTCGAGGCCTGGGAGAAGCCCGATGAGTTCGCGAAGTACTCGCCGGCGACCAGCGCGGCAAACTTCAAGACGCCGACGCTCGTGATCCACGGCCAGCTCGACCAGCGCGTGCCGCTGAACAACGGCATGGAGCTGTTCCAGATCCTGCAGAACAAGGGCGTGCCGAGCCGGCTCGTGTACTTCCCGGACGAGAACCACTGGGTCCTGAAGCGCCAGAACTCGCTGTTCTGGTATTCCGAAGTCAAGAACTGGCTCGAGCACTACGTGCCGGCCGGCGCGCGTTGAGGAACTCCCGATGAAGATGTCACGTCGCACGATCCTGAAAGCCGGCGCCGGCACGGCGCTCGCACTCGCGGGATCACGCCTCGTCGCCGCGGAGAAGAGCCCGGGCACGATGCTGATCCTCGGCGGCACGGGATTCATCGGGCCGCACATGACGGAACTCGCGCTCGCGCGCGGGTGGAAGGTCACGCACTTCAACCGCGGCAAGCGCGATCCGGACGGCGTCGAGAACGTCGAGACGCTGAATGGCGACCGCAAGGGCCAGCTCGACTCGCTGAAGGGACGGAAGTGGGACGTCGTCGTCGACAACACCGGCTACATCCCGAAGTACACGAAGATGTCGGCCGACCTGCTTGCCCCGAACACGGGCTACTGCCTCTACATTTCAAGCATCTCGGCTTACGCGAGCTTCGCGAAGCCGAACGACATTGGCTCGCCGACGGGCGTGCTCGAGAACAAGGACCAGGAAGAGATCACGAACGAGACTTACGGGCCGATGAAGGCGCTCTGCGAGCAGTACGTGCGCGACGCCTACGGCAAGCGATCCTCGGTCGTGCGCCCGGGCTACATCGTGGGGCCGCTCGACCCGACCGACCGCTTCACCTACTGGCCGGTGCGCTTCGCGAAGGGCGGCGACATGGCCGTACCAGGGACGCCTGCCGACCCGATCCAGATCGTGGACGTGCGCGACCTCGTCGCCTTCATGATGGGCCTCGTCGATCGACGCGTGGATGGCACCTTCAACGCTGTCACGCCGCCCGGCGCGATCACCATGGGCAACCTCATGGACACGAGCCGCAAGGTCACGCGTGCGGACACGAAGTTCACATGGATCGACGAGGATTTCCTCGCCACCCAGATGAAGCCCGAGGAGATGAACTTCGCGCCCTGGGGGCCGATGCACGGCGAGGAAGCCGGTGGCTCGCTGACCGGCATGAAGGCTTCCGCGGACCAAGGGCTCAAGGCTCGCTCGCTTGAAGAAACCGTGCGCGACACGCTTGCCTGGCACGAGACGCGGCCGGCGGACCGCAAGGCGCAGCTGAAGTCAGGTTTCTCGCCGGAGCAGGAATCGGCCATCCTCGCGGCGTGGAGAGCACGCAAGGCCTAGGCGGCGCCCGCTTCGCCCCGGGCGGGGACCCTCGCTCGCTCAGGGCGGCGACCGCATTCGCTCGCTCGGGGACCCGCCCGGGGCGAAGCGGGCGCCGCGTGAGCGTGCGCGCATCCGGCGGCGTGGTCGTCGGCGTCCAGCGGGCGTAGTATCCGGAGAAAAGCCGCTCCGGGAGGCGCGCAATGCGTACGGTCAGGCAGTTGCTCGAGGGGAAGAAATCCGGCGTCGTCACGATCGACGCGGGTGAACCGGTCCGGACCGCGATCCAGCTGATGGCGGACCACTTCATCGGCGCGCTGCCGGTGCTCGAGGGCGGCCGGCTCGCCGGCATCGTGTCCGAGCGCGATTACGCGCGCAAGG
>DATBSX010000148.1:0-1568 GCA_036559565.1 Steroidobacteraceae bacterium
TCCATGGAACGACTGTGAAGAACAACCCCGCCTCCAGACAATAGAGGGCGAAGAACAGGGTGAGCGACATTCGGGGCGGATTCTAACCTTTAAAACGAAAGCGCCGGCTTTCGCCGGCGCTTTCATTCAGTCGCGTTTGACTTTGCCGCCGCTCTCGCCTCGACTGCTGCTGCCACTGGACTTGTTGGAGCTTCCGCTCGAAGACGATTTTCCGCTGTCGCTGCTACCGGAGCGCGCCGAGGAGCCCGAGGAGCCCGACGACCCGGAGCTGCTTCCGCCGCCGTCCGAGCTGCGCGCGCTCGAGCCGCTGTTGCCGGACGAGCGATCGCGCGAACCGGTGCTGGCGGAACGCTCGCGCGATCCGCTGCTCGACGAGCCTCGGCTCGACGTGCTGTCGCCGCTATCCCGCGGACGAATGCGCGCGCCGCCGACGCCGTCGATCACGCGTCGCGGAACGTCGCTGGAGCCGCTCGATGTGCTGCTGCCGCTCGACGAGCTGCTACCGCCGCTGGGGGCGCGATCACCAGTATTCTGATCAGGGATCCGCCGCCACGTGGAGTCGTTGTCGCGCGGCGAAGACGACGGCGGTGTGGCTTGCGTGTCGCGCTCGCGTGCGCGGTCGCGCCAGCTCGGACCGGACGAGCGCGGCGTCTCGCTCTCGCTCGGCGTCTCCGTATCACGGCCACGGCTCGTGCCGCGGCCGACGGACCCGGAGGAGGGACCGGTGTCCGCCGGCTGCGAGCTCGAAGGAGGCGTACCACCGCGGCCGACACGGCCGGAGTTGGTGTCGCCTCTCCGTTCGGAACCTGTTCCAGGGGCAATCGGCGCGACGCTGCCGCGTCCGATGGGAGCCACGCTTCCGGTGCCGATCGGCGCGACCGACCCGCCGCCGATGTTGCGCGACGGCGCACCGCTGGCTTGCGTAGTGCCGGAGACCGACCGAGAGCGGATGATGCGATCGCGAACGGCGCTGCCGACCTCGCCATCGCGACGGAAGAACGGCGTCATGTCGGGCGCGGCAGCGGCGCCGACGCCGGTCTCGGCACCGGTATGACGGCCGTCGAGCCCGCGGCGGCGAACCGCCTCGGCCGGATCGTTCCACTCTTCACGCGTGAATCGCGAAGGGCCGCCGCCGACGGTCGCGAATCCGTCGCGGCTGCGTCCGAGGCGCTGCTTGACGGCGTCCGCCGTGAGCGCGGCGCGGTCGATGCGGTTCGAGATGATGCCTCGCGAGTCGACGAACGTCCACGGACGAAGGTCGAGATCGTTCACGCGCACGCGGCCGTAGAAGCCGAAGCCAAAGCGATGGCCGTAGTGACGATACGGGTTGTACGCCCAGTTGTAGTACGGGCGATAGCAATCCCACCAGCCGGCGGGCGCCCAGCCGACGTAGCCGGACCCGTACATCCAGTAAACCCACGCGGGCGAGTAGCCGTAGCCCGGCACCCACACCCATCCGTAGCCAGGATCGAAGGCCCAGCGGCCGTAGTGATACGTGCCCCAGCCCCAGGGATCGTACGAGACCCAGGTGAGGCATCCGCCGCGGTTGTACCAGTAGCCGTTGTGGT